>JANZZA010000268.1 GCA_026419655.1 Armatimonadota bacterium
AGCGGTGCATTGAGCTAACCCAGCAGGCCCTGGAGCTTTTCCGGAAGCTCGAGGGCACGGAGAGCGACCAGGCCGGCTGCCTTGTCAATCTGGGCGGGGCCTGCTTGGCAACGGACCGGCCCGCGGACGCCCTTGCAACTCTGGCGGAGGCAGAACGCATGTACCGGCGTGTACAGAGAGCCGCGGCCGGAAAGGGCGAGCGCTGGGTCCCCGGAGCTATGTGCGTTGTGGAAGCTGGGATTGGGAGAGCATACAGGCTGCGTGGGCTGGAGGGAGACCTGTATCGGGCATACCGCCATTGTGCACGGGCGGTATGCATAATCGAGGACCTGCGCGGGCGAGCGGCGACTACGCCCGAACTTAAGGCCTCGTACTTCGCGAAGGTGGCGTGGGTTTATGACTTGCTGATTGGGGTTCTCCTGGAGATGAAGCGGCAGGGGCTTGGGCTGAAGAGGGACGAGCTGGAGGAGCAAGAGAAGGACTTCTGGAAGGACCTGGGATTGGAGATGCCGCGGCTGTGGGAGGGGTGGGAGAGCTACGAGGAGGCGATGCTGCATTATGCTGAGGCAGGGCGAGCGCGGGTGGCGCAGGACCTGCTGGCCAATCAGCCCCTGTGGCTTGCGGACCGGAAAAGCCGCAGGTTGTGGCAGCGATTTAACGAGCTTGTCGCGCAGGAAGCGGCGCTGCAGCAGGCCCTGGTTGGGGGCGGGTCGCGGCTGGCGGCGGGATGGCTCGACGCAGACCGCGGCATTGCCCTGCCGGCCAAGGGAGGGCTGGACCAGGAGGCGGTTGCGGCCCTGCGCGGCAGTCTTGGTCGGGTGAGTGCGGAGCGCGAGCGGGTGGAGGCGGAGCTATGGTCAACGGCTTTCGGCCAGCTCGCGCGACCGCCGGCCCTGCGGTTGAAGAATGTGCAGGGACTGCTCAGGGACGGCCAGGCGCTGGTGGAATACAAGATCCTGGAAGAGCAACTGGTCATCGTGGTGGTGAGCAAGAAGGGGGTGCGGGTTTACGAAGTTGATGTGCCTGCTGCGGGGCCTGCTGTGGAGTGGGAGTTGCGGGTGAAGTTCACCGGCGAGGGGGTGCGTGTGGAGCTCAGCGGGGAGGAGTGGCGGGCCAGCCTGGAAAGGATGGAGCCCACCCGGCCGCTGCTGCGGAGGCTGGCGCAGACCTGGCGGGAGGCCGAGGACAAATCCCGGGCGGCGAGGGAAATTGGGCTGGTGGGATTGGTGTTCCTGGCGCGGGAGCCGATGGAGGCTGCTCTTGGCCGTCTGGAGCCCGTGCAGTCGCCCGGGGAGCACCTCCAGGTGCTGGCGGCGCTTTACGAGCTTCTGTTGCGCCCTCTGCACGACCAGGCGGAAAAGGAGAAGCTCCGGCACCTCATTGTTGTCCCGGACGGCGCGCTCCACTACCTGCCCCTGGCGATGCTGGTGGAGAGGCTGCCGGAGCGGTTTGCCGGGCAGCCTGGCCAGGGGGAGGCCGAAGCTGGAGGGCTGAGGGAGGAGGGCGGTCGGGGGCCACAGGCATGGCCCTACGCGGACCCCGGCTTGCGTTATGCCCTGGAGCGCTGGGATATTTCCTATCTGCCCTCAGTGAACATGTACGCTGCGATGCTGAAGCTGGCGGCGGGGCGGCCTGAGCCGACGCGGCGGGTGTGTGTCTTCGCCGACCCTGTCTTCAGCGCGGAGGACGAGCGTGTGAAGGAGCGTGTTAGGCAGGGCGGAGAGAAGGTTGCGGTGGGGTCTGAAGTTCGGCCCGCGGCCACGAGGGAGGGAGCGCCGGAGGATGGCAGCGAGCAGATGGTGGAGGTGGCCCAGGTCACGGAGGAATACTGGCGGGAGCGGGGGCTGAGCCTGGCCGGCCTGTCACGGCTGAAACTGACTGCCGAGGAAGCCAAGTGGGCCCTGGAGGCCTTTGGTGGGGACGCGAAGAGTGCATGGACGGAGCCGGTGGCGCCTGCAAAGTGGGCTGCTCAGCAAGCTTTCCTGGGCCTGGGGGCTGTGGAGCCGCGGGTGTACGAGCCCGAGCTGCAGCAGTACGGCTACCTTTTGCTGAGCACCCACGGGTGTATAGTGGCGGACAATCCGATGTACTCTTTCCTGGCCCTCACGCCGCAGGAGGTGGTGGCGGCTGCCGGGCTTGGGGAGGCAGGGCCGGCGCCGGCCAGCAGCGACGGAACCCTGACGCTGGGGGAGCTTTTCGGGCTGCAGATGAACGCGCGGATGGTGAGCTTATCTGCCTGCCAGACGGGCCTGGGGCAGTACCGGCGGGGGGAAGGGATGATAGGGCTGGTGCTGGCGCTATTCCAGTCGGGCGCGCGGGCGGCCACGGTGAGCCTGTGGCGGGTGGCAGAGCAGCATACCGCCGTCCTGATGGGCGCATATCACCGGGCCATGGCCGGCGGGCAAGCTCCTCTGCCGGCTCTGCTGGCTGCCCAGCGGGCGATGCTGGACGCAGGCCGGCAAGCAGCAGCCACCCTGGCGGCCGGCCCAGCAGCCGGCGGTGAGGCTGACCAGTGGCAGCTCACCATGGCGGCAGCAGGAACAGACCCCTACTTCTGGGCCCCCTTCGTCCTGGTCGGTCAGTGGTAGGCCAGCCCCGGAGGGCCAGCGGCCGCCCATGCGGCGCTACCACGCCGGCAGGCACGCTGCCAAACAACGACCATAGCGAGTCGCCGCCGAAGGCAGACTCCCCATCAACGACTATACCGCGCTTCGGGCTGTCTCCCACCAGCGCCGCCAGAATCCATTCTCCCTCGGGCAGCTCCGACACGGCCGAGAGCAGCAAAGAGCTATTCCGCCTCTGCCACGGACTCCTTCTCGACCTGTGCGCGGACATGGTGGCGGGCCAGCGGGAGCCGCTGATTGATGCATAACTGTCACCGCGCCCGCGCCCGAACCTTTACCCGTAAGCGAGTCCGGCAAGCCGCAAAGCGAGTTTTGCTACGCTCCAGGTGGAATCCACACCTGACGCGCCATAGTGAGCGGCTCGCGAGGGTGCATCTGCCCAACCTGGCTGCGCCGGACCCAGCCGCGCATTGACCGTTGACCTTCCCAGGGGAGGGGCAACTGAGGCATGCCCGTCAGCCAGCTCCGCCACCATCAGTGACCTGCTCAGGGGCCAAGTGAAGTCAGCCAGTTGCCCGACTTCGTCAGCCGCCAGTTGCCGACCTTACCACGGGTGTGGAGAACACACGCCCTTACGCACCGGCCCGCGCGTAAGCGTAAAGGCCGAAGTACGGCCGGGGAAGTGGCTGTTGAGACCCTGTGGGAAGTTGCGCTACCATGCACCAAAATGACTGGCAGTGGCGTGGGGCGCAGAGGTTTTGCAGGCTGGACGATGAAGGGGTTTCCCAAGTGCACCAGGACCGGGAAGTGGACCTCGCTATAGCCTTCACGGACGTGGTGGGCTCCACGCGATTGTGGGAGCGGTTTCCGGCTGAACTTCCGCAAGTCATGGCCCGGCACCAGGGCGTACTTTCTGCGGCGGCGGAGCAGCACGGCGGGCAAGTGATCAAGTGGCTCGGCGACGGGGCAATGGCGGTATTCGAGGAGGCAGCCCAAGCAGCCCACTGGGCGGTCGCCAGCCAGGCGGAAACCTCTCGCGACTGTCTCCTGCCTTCCGGCCAATCCCTGGCTATGCGTGTGGGACTGCACTACGGACCGGCTACGCCCGTGGTATCCGGTGGCGAGGTGGTGGACTACTTTGGAATCCACGTCAATCGCGCGGCTCGCATTTGTCAGCTTTGCCAGGGCGGAGAAGTAATCCTCTCGGACAGCCTCTGGGAGCAGGCTAAGGAGCGGCTGGGGCGTGGTTTCTCAGTCGAACCACTGGGGCATCAAGTGCTGGCCGGTATCTCGGCTCCGGTGCTCTTATATCGGCTGCACCATGATGCCCTGCCACGGCCGGGCGTCACGGGCCCTCGGCTTCCTGCTCTGCCCACCTTTCTCACGCCGCTGGTAGGGCGAGGCGAGGTGGTGGAGACCGCAGTCCGCATCGTCGTTGAGCAGCTTGCCCGCCTGGTAGTCCTGGTGGGGCCTGGTGGGATAGGCAAAACGCGCGTGGCGGTAGCTGCGGCCAAGGAAGCAGCAGCACATTTCTCGGATGGGGTGTACTATGCTGACCTGAGCGAGGTTGGAGCCCCTCAGGCTCTTCCTTCGGCCCTGCTGCGTGCCTTCGGGTTGCCTTGCCTTCCGACCACCGAACCAATAGAGCAGTTGCGGACGTACCTCGCCGGACGGCAGGCCTTACTGGTGGTTGATAACTTTGAGCACCTCCTGGAAGGCCGGCAGCATTTTGTAGACCTCCTCGGGGCCAGCCCCGGTTTAAGATGTCTGGTCACCTCACGGGTGGCTCTGCGCGTGACTGGAGAGAGGGTACTGGCAATACCACCCCTGGAAGTGCCGGAACCGGGCATGGCCTTGGAGCGGCTTCAGCAGGTCCCAAGCGTCGCGCTCTTCTGCTTGCTGGCGCGGCTGCGGGTTCCCGGTTGGGAGCTAAGCCCGAAGAACTCGCGTGCCGTGACCGAGCTATGCCAACGAGTGGGCGGCATTCCTCTGGCGCTTGAACTGGCCGCAGCGAAACTAGACGTGCTATCAGTGGAGGAGATCGTGTCGCAGTTGGAGCAGGGCCTAGAGGTGCTGGCGGCCCCCGAGTGGCAGTTGCCGGCCCGCCAGCGCGCCCTGGCAGCCACCGTCAAGTGGTCCTACGAGTACCTGAGCCCCAGTGGGCAGAAGGCGCTTCGGCATGCCACTGTTTTCCGTGGCGGCTTCACGTGGCCGGCCTTCGAGGCCACCGCACCAGTGGAGGAACCTCTGACTGCTTTGGGGGAGCTCTGCTCGGCCTCCCTTGTCAGCCGGCAGGAGAAGATGGGCACAAGTCGCTTCCTGGTACTGGGGCCCGTTCAGGACTTGATCAGGCGCGAGATGGAACGTGAGGAAGCGGCAGCCGCTAGCTTGCGTCACGCGCTTTACTTCACGCGATTTGCCGAGGAGCGGGCAGCGGCGGCTCACACTGCCCGCGAGACCGAAGCCTTCGAGGAGCTGGACGAAGAGCGCGACAACCTGCTAGCCGCGGCTGAGTGGCTGGTAGCTGAACGGCGCGAGGCGGAGCTGGCGGCGAGGATGGTGCTGACTTTGTGCGATTACCTTTCGCGGCGAGGTCTGTGGGTGGTGCGGGAGAGGCTCCTGCGCGGCGCTCACGATTTGGCCCTCCGTCAAGGAGCTGCGTCGTCGGCACAGTGGTGGCCGCGCCTGGTCTACGAGCTAGCCAGTTGCCTGCATGATGCGGGCAAGGTGACAGAGGCAAAGCCGCTCGCCGCCGAGGCACTGGAATCTGCACGAGCCCGGGGCCAGGCAGACATAGAAGCCCGTTGCCTCAATCTCCTTGGCTTGCTGGCCGAGGATGCCGGCGAGATGGAGCTGGCGTGGCAGACCTTCATGCAGGCGCTACAGTTGTGGGAGCAGATAGGCGACCTGCGCGGCGAGGGCGTGGCACACAGTAACCTGGGCACGTTGGCCCTGGCGCGGCAGGAACTGGAGCGCGCACGCCAGGAGCTGGAGGTGGCCTTAGCTGCCTGGCGGCGGGCGGGTGACGCGGCTGGGGAATGCCTGGCGCTCAACAACCTAGGTGTGGTGTCGGAAAAATGCGGGCTCATAGACGAGGCCGAAGCCCGCTATCGCGACGCCGCGGCACTCTATCTGCGCGTGGGCGACCGTCTCGGCCTCGCGGTCGCTGTCAACAACCTCGGTGAGATTGCCGCCCACCGTGGCGACCTGCCACGAGCCGTAATGCTTATTTCGGCCGCTGAGCGTGCTCTGGATGATATCGGCTCACCGCTCTCCTCGGTCTGCGCCCAGACCCTTGCCGAGCTAGCGCTGCGCTGCCCAGCCAAGCAGTTCAGGGACGCGGCAGAGGCAGGACGGAATACGCCGCCCGGCGAGCTGGTAGTCTGAGCCAGTTCAGCGTGGGGGCTGGGCCCGCAGGCGCTTACTCATCGTGCAAAGGGGCTCTGCGCAAGGCAGGCTGCGGGACAGTGGTGCCTGCACCTGCGAGGCCTTGAAATGGCCGCTCAACCACGAGGATGCCCTGGATGTGCAGTAAAGACAACTAGGGCTTCGCCGCCTGCAGGCAGCAGTAGCGCCGCCTCCGGCGACCACAAGGGACCCGGGAAAACCGCAGGGCCATGAGCGTCTCTTCTAGCCCACTTACTGAACCCCAAGCAGCCGTGCTCTGTGGGGGTTGGGCGTCTGCCCAATTTGGAGAGAACAGCCCCTGCCATGTTGCACGACTTTTCAACAATACAAAACTGGAGTTCAGTTCTGCGTCTACCCCAGCTGGGGAGATCAGGGGTGGCAAATAGGAACTGAGTGTTAAGCACTGTTCCCACTCGGCTCCATAATACGTCCCACGCCAATAGTACCTCCCCCGCCAAATGCTTCTATCACTTCCTCTGTTGGGTTTTCCCGTGTCCACTTGCCTTTATAGAACATTTGTGCTATAATGCGATAGCAGATACGCACGACCGTGGAGTTTT
>JANZZA010000283.1 GCA_026419655.1 Armatimonadota bacterium
TAGCAAACCCCCGTAAAGGAGTGCCTCCCCCTCCTCCTGACAGAGACCCAGTCGAAAAAGTCCCTCTGATTGCTCCTGACGGGCCCCCGTCGAAAGAGCCCCTCTGTCTGCTCCTGGGGGCACCCTTCCAGAAGGGGCCTCACCCAGACCCCCTTCCCAAACTTTTTCTACTCTTCCCACCGCCCCACGCTACGCGCACCACAGCGTCCTCAAACAGTTACCTCCTTTGCAGCCGGGCAATAGGGAAACTATCCAGCAAGTATCCGGCACGGGAATATTCCCGCTTCGCAAAAGCCCGCTCCGCCAGCCTCAGGGTAGCCATGGCCTGCTGTAAGTGGTCGTCAGGAGCGTCAGCGTCAGCGACGAGTCTGCGGGCCTCATTGAGCCGCCGGGACAACTCTTCCACTTCGGCCGCGGGTACCTCTGATGCCGCGTAGATAATGGGCGCATTGACCGGCGATACCGCCAGCGACAGAAGCCCATAGGCCGGCAGCGTCACTTCCAGCAAAGCACCGCTGACGGGTTGGGTTGTGCCCATCGGCGGAAAGGACGGTCCCGGCTCTGCGGGAAGGTCGTGCTCGCTGACGAAGCCATCAGGCGCGGCTGCCGGCAGTACCCTGTCGCGCACCATGGGCAATTCTTTCCTCTCACCAGTAGCCAGGTCTTCTATGGTCGCAGGCCCGCCGAAAGCCACATAGGCTTTCACCTCGTAAGGCATAAGATTGACCAGGTACAGATACCGCCGGCCATAGGCGGTCAGCTCACGCGCACACACGGGGTCCGACATGCCGGGCACATCGCGGAAACGCTGCGCAGGCAGCGCCCGATAGTACTGCGCAAACTCCCGCAGCTCGTCTTCATGGCCCAGCGACGTGACCGTATAACCACCGTAAGCGAGGCTGCAGGCGTCCAGCTCCGCCACGGCGTGAGCATAAAACTCCAGGAAATTTCGGCCCGCGGCGGTTGGCTGTGACACGCGCCACGGATGGCATTTCCACCAGAAACCGGGTATGGGCGAGTCCGCGCCGATGGATGATTCGAAGTACCGGCAATGGAAGGCCGCGGCAGGCAGCGCGGAATTCTTGAAGGGACCGATGCCCTCGCTCAAAAGCTCAATGTCGCGTGCCAGCGATTCGTGACTATTGGGGCCACCGGCGCCGTAGTATGTCGTAAAGAAGCGATAATCAATCGGGTACATCACGCGGCGCAGGACAATCCCCGGCAGGTCGCGATACAGGCTCAAGTCAAACCCGCCCTCGCGGTATATCTGCTCGGTCGTGCGGCCCGACGGCACCCAGGTGTCCAGGTTATACATGGGATTCCAGTTGTGCCCGTCCACATGGTAAAAGGTCAGGTAGAGTTTCAGGTCGGGCCTGCGGCGGCGGATGCGGTCGGCTAATTCTTTGTGAAGGTCCCGGATTTTCTCGCACCGCCAGCGTATCCACTCTTCCCGCGCGTTGGCCATGAGCCAGCGGAAACGCTGGGAGAATCGCGCCGGGCCGGTCGCGTCGGCAGGCACTCGTATGCCGGTTTCCTTCTCGAATAGCCCGACCGTGTAATCGTCGTAGCCGGACTGAAGGGACCCGAAAAATACGCAGTTGCCCTGCCCCACGAGTAGCGAAATGCCCTCCAGGGCCGGATACTTGGCGTACCTGTCCACAGCCTCTTCCACGTACTCTATCAGCGCCTGGCGCACAATCGGGTGAATGGGGTTGTAGTAAGGCGGCTGGAAGTAGAAGCCCCTGGATTGGGTGCCGTCCCACATCACGAGCTTCGGGGTTTCCTCACCTGCCCAGATGTCTTCCTCTGGCTGCTGCTTCCACTGGTCTTCGAGAGTCATGGTGCCCGCGAAGTACATTTCCGGCAGAAACTTCAGGCCGCGCCGCTCGCAGATAGTCAGCGCATATTCCACCCAGTCTACGCAGTGGCGGAAAAAGCCCGCGCCCATGCGGAAGTTCTCCCGCGGCGAGGGATACATGGTGCCGATGTACCAGGCGATGGGGTAGCAGATGAAGTTCTGGCCGGAGAAGCGCAGGTAGTCCGCCAGCCGGTAGAAACTTTTGTAAACTTCCGGCGGCGAGAAATCCAGGCCGCCGTGCTCCAAACAGATGGTAGGGTCTTCCCAGTAGTTGCCAATGAGGCGGCCGCCGTCGGGCGGCACGCGCACGGAAGCCGCTGGCAAGCTTCCTTCCACCTCGTATACGTTAATTTTGGCGACGGCTGCAGGCCGGCCCTTTTCCAGCGTCATGAACTCGATGGCATTCTCCTGCTCGCGCGGCGTGAACCAGATGGGAAACTGGATCATCCGGCCGCTAAGCCGGTTCTCGACGCCGCAAAGATACCCGGTAGCTACATCGTAGACATCTTGATAGTACTTGGGCGAGTTGGAGATTATGTCGCACGAGCGCGGCTTGTCGTCGGGATAGGCCACGACGATGACGTGCCACCGGCCCGGGTGCTCCACGCGGAACTTCCATGCCATACGGTCATACCGGTCAGGGCCTGCCTCACGGTAAGCCCCAATGGGACTGTCCACGACGGTGGTTTTGTCGGTGCTGGCGAAACGGTCTGGGCCAAGGTCTGCGGTGCAGTCAATCTCGTCTACCAGCCGCAACCGGGGCTGGGGTCTCAAGTCGCCATCTGATGGCTTTTCATCAGGCAGCGGCGGCACCACGAGAAAATATGCCCGTTCTTTCTTTGCTGTGTCTCCTACTGCACAGGTGACGTTATAGACGCCCTCAGCCGCCAGGGCTTCAGCAGGCAGGCTGACGGAAACTTCTCCCCAGCCGCGTGGCGGAGCGACGACGTGCAGCCCGTCGAAGGTCGCCACTTGCTGGCCCGTCGGTCCATCAACGCGGGCCTGCAAACGGAAGGTCAGTTCCTGTGGCGCCGAATTATAAAAGCGCAGCGGCAAGGTACCGGCGACGCCGCGCTCGAAAAGCGTCCTCCCCAGGTCGAGATGCACAGGCAACACACGCTCGCGGGCCTGGGCCAGGACCTGTTCAGCCGACAGCGGCGCGTCATAGATTCTTACGTCGTCTATGAGCGCCCGCGCCGGGAAGCCGCCCTGCCAGCAGCCGATAAAGAACTTTTCTGGCTCTTCCACGGGGAAGCTGGCCGCCGAGCCCGTGAGCGTCTGGGCCAGCACGCCGTCAATGTACAGGCTCAGCTCCTCGCCGTTGGTCCAGCAGGCGGCGATATGGTGCCACTCGCCCGGCTGCCATTCTTTCGCGTCCGCTTGTAGCAGGGGCGGTCTGACGTCAAACCGCAGGAAAGGCATTTTGTCACCCGCCCGCCAAAGCCACACCCACAGGGCATTTTTCACCGTTTGCGGGTTCTGCCACGTGTCGTATTCGTCGGCAAAATAGGCACAGTTGGCGTCCAGCCCTTCTTCAGTCGGGGCTATCCACATCGTCACCGCACCCTGGGACTTGTTGAGGTTTCCGGCGGCCGAATAAGACAAGGCAAGGCCGTCCTGGGCGCTAAGGGCGCGCCCCACAAGCCCGTCAGCAAACTGCACGTTCTGGGCTTCCAAAGGCTGCGGGCTGCCGGCCGCAAAATCCGCCGTAGCTGTGTCGTCGAAGGTTGCATGAAACAAGAGGCGCGGCTCACGTTTAGGCTGGGCGACGGGGGGCCTGGCTGGGGCACGAATCTCGGCCCGCGGCGCGTCAAGCGTGCCTTCGAAGGCGGCCGCCACTTGCTCCGCCGTCAAAGCCCTGTCGTAAATGCGAAATTCATCCACAAGCCCTTCAAAGCGATCACGCCCATTGCAGTCGGCGCAAAGGTGAAGTCGGCGTGGCGGCGGAACCCTCCCGGCATCCCAGGCAGCTTCTTTGTGCGACACCTCGCGGCCGTCCAGATAAAGCCAAACCCCTTGCCCTGCTTCCCAGGAAACCACTATCTGGTGCCACTCGCCCCTTTTCCATGCAGCCACCGACCCACCCACGTGGACACTCTCGGGCGTGCGAAAAGTGAAACCTATTCCGCCGCCTGCTGTATCCAGACACAGGAATCCGGGCTCGTTCCAGTCACGCTCATTGGCTACCAGAACTCTTCGCCGCGCCGCCCGGGTAGCGTCCGACGCATCCCAGGTTAGGGACACCCACATCTCCAGGCTTCCGCGCACCGTGTCCAGGTTGAGCGCAGCAGGAATCATCAGGCCGCATGGAAACCCTGTGCTTCCTACCTGTGCGGCCTGGCCCCACCGCCCGGGGTGATATGAAATCGTGGTATACGCGGCCTTGCCATATCCATCCGCCGCAAAGGCGGCATCAGCGCTGCCGTCGAAGGGAACGTACAAAAGCACCTTCGGTTGGTCCTGCGCGGCGGAAGGAGCAGTCATGTTGCCGCTAAGTATCATTGCCATCACCAGCGTCAAGCATGCACAAGCCATCCGGTTGCTCGTCATTTACAACCCATCTCCTGAGACACCAGACGCCCTGCGTTTCTCTTCGGGGATGATAGCTCCTGCCCTTAAGCACACAGGGTCAGTGAAAAGGCGTGTGTCTGAAGAAGAGTGGTACCTTCTGCTCTCAAGCACAGAGGGTTAGTATTTGCCCCAGCGAAGGTGCCACCTGCGGGTCAGGGTACTTCTTACCGCATGGAGAACGCTAGTCCCTGGCGACAGGAAAACGCTCAGGAAAGAACTCTGTGGGAAACTTTCGGGAGACTGTTGCAAAACTCACCTTGGCGTAGCTCCCAGTCCGTGAACGGCACAGATTTCTGCCGGCAACTTATGCTAGGTGGGAGTGGATCACCCGTGAAAATAAGGTTTTGCAACAGCCACCTTGGTGAGCACTCTCGCCCGAAAGGTCATTGCTGCAAAGCCGCGCTGTCGTGCATGAGACGCGCCCGCCCAGCAAAGCTGTGCGGCGCAACCGCTCTCCGCACGCCGGCAGGCGCGTGTGCGGGGCCGACATTCCGGGGAGTCCGGCAGGGTTTTCCCCAGGCGAAGATAACTTACTCCCCTAGGTTCATGCCATCCTCATACTGCTTGAGGAACCCGTGCCGCTCTGAGCATCGTTGTGTAGAGGAACAGTTAGTTACAATCACCTGGGGGTTTAGGGCATGATTTTTCGTGGCCAGTCCGCTAGAGGTCTTCTGCCTGTTAGCGTCGGACTTATACTTGGCGTGGTCTTCTTCTGGCCGGCCTTTCACTCCGCTCTTGCCGTGAAGGCCAGGTATCTTTCACCTCTGGCCGTTGCTCTCTCGCCGGACGGCTCGCGGCTTTACGTGACAGAGCACACCGGCAACGCCTTGGCCATAGTGGAAACGGCTAAGGGGACACTTGTCGGCAAGATTGGCCTTCCTGAAGGACCTGTCGGAGTAGTCGTCTCCAGGGATGGCAAGCTAGCTTATGTGGCCTGCTCGAAGACCGACGTGGTAGCTGTGGTAGACACGGTGGCCAGGAAGGTCGAGAAAACCTTCCGCGTCGGGAGGGCGCCCCACAGCCTGGCCCTATCCGCAGACGGCCAAACGCTCTACGTGTGCAACCGCTTCAGCGGTGACGTCTCCATCGTCTCCACGAAAGACGGCAGGGAACAAGGGCGCGCTAAGGCGGTCCGGGAGCCTATTTGTTGCGCCCTCAGCGAAGCCACCAGGACCCTCGTCGTGGGTAACTTCCTGCCCCTGGGCTCCAATAACGACCCAGACCTGGCTTCGGTGCTCACTTTCATAAATACGGCCACAGGTCAGCCACTGGGTGAAGTGCGCCTGCCGCTGGGGTCGAACCAGGTGGCGTCCGTGGCGGTTTCCCCCGACGGCCAGTGGGCCTACGCTGCGCACATCCTGGCCCGGTTCCTTCTGCCAACAACCCAACTGGAACGCGGCTGGATGAACACCAATGCTCTATCCGTCGTCAACGTGGCCAGGCGCGAGCTTTACGCCACCGTGCTCCTTGACGACCTGGACCTGGGCGCGGCCAATCCGGCAGGCGTGGCGGTCAGCGGCGATGGCAAGAAGCTTTTCGTCAGCCATCGCGGCAGCCATGAAGTCACTGTGATTGACCTTCCAGGCATGCACGCGGCAATCGAGGCAGTGCGGCCGGACCAGCGCGCCGACCTGGCCAACGACCTGACCTTCCTGTACCGCAACGGCCTCAAGAGGCGATTTAGCAGCGGCGGACTGGGGCCATGCGGCATCGCGGCAGCGCCCGACGGCAGCCGCGCATGGGTTGCCAACTATTTCTCCGACACAGTGACCGTCGTGGACGCGGAGAGGGGCAAGGTGGTCGCCGCGGTAGCTCTTGGCCCCGAGCCTAAGATGGACCTGGTAAGACGAGGGGAACTGCTTTTCGGGGATGCGCGTATGTGTTTCCAGCAGTGGCAAACCTGCGAAAGCTGTCACCCGCAGGGGCGGGCCGACGGCCTGATGTGGGATCTTCTCAACGACGGCCTGGGAAATCCGAAAAATACCAAAGCCCTGGTGCTGGCTGATAAGACGCCGCCCATGATGGCCCTGGGCATCCGCGAGGACGCTCGCATGGCGTCACGCTCGGGCGTGAGGTTCATACAGTTCCGCCAGCCTGAAGAAAGCGACGTGGACGCCCTGGAAGCCTATATCAAGAGCCTGCGGCCGGAACGCGGCCCAGCGGCGCCAAAGGACGCCGTAGAAAGAGGCCGCAAGTTATTCAACGACCCTGTGGTTGGCTGCGCGAAATGCCACCCGGCGCCGCTTTACACAGACCTGAACATGTACGACGTAGGCACCAGAGGGCGCTACGACCGCAGCGACGAATTTGATACGCCGACGCTTGTGGAACTATGGCGGAGCGCGCCATATCTGCATGATGGTAGCGCGGTAACAATCATGGACGTGCTCACTACAGCCAACCGCGAGGATAAACACGGCAACACGTCTCATCTAACCCAGCAGCAGCTTCGCGATCTGGAGGCTTTCCTTTCGTCGCTCTAGCGGAGCAAGCCCATGGATCCCCCCACGGACGAGGAGAGTCGCATTACAGTAGATTCTTGCAGGTTGGGAGCTACGGTTCACGTCACCGTGGCCGTGCAGGCCGGGGAGTACCTTGCCGTCGGCACACACGCCAAACAGGTCTACCGGCACGTGGCCGACGTGCTGCAGGCCGAAGGTGCAGCTCCCGTCCAGGAGCGCATATTTGCCAGCCTCGCGGCAACCCACGATATACTCCGCGCTCGCGGCGAAGTTCTGGGCCGCGTCTGGGACGTGGAAACGTGGCCGGTGAGCTACATAGAAGGCACCCCAGCGGACGGAGAAGGCATTGCGGGCCTCCACCTGACGGCAACGACGGCTCCGCGCCAGCCTTTGCGGGCTGAGGGACGCACCGTAGGCACCGTTGTCAAGCAAGATGGGGCCAAATACGTTTATCTTAGCGACCTGCGCTGTCCAGGCCCCATAGACCGTGCCCAGGCAGTCCGACACATGTATGGCCAGGCAGAGCGATACCTCGCGGCCGCAGGCTGCCATTTTCGCGATGTGGTGCGGACATGGGTGTTTCTGGCCGACATTCTCGACTGGTATGGCGACTTCAATCGCTTGCGCACGGAAGCCTTCCGGCGGTTTGGGCTGGTCACGGATGCTGGAGCAGGATGGTTACCGGCGAGCACTGGGATTGAGGGACATCCACCCGACAACGCTCCTTGCTCGATGGACCTGGTAGCCGTCCAGGGCAGCAATCATGAAGCCATCATTCTCAGAAGCCCGGTTCAGGGAGAGGCCTTCGACTACGGGTCAGCTTTCTCGCGGGCCGTAGCAGTCGTCGAGGAAGCTGGCGAGACGGTCTACGTGTCCGGCACGGCGGCAGTGGGATGCGAAGGCCAGTCCGTGGGCGTCGGCGACCTGCGCCAGCAGGTGGCTCACACACTGGACAGCGTGGAAGCCCTGATTGCCCAGCGAGGACTGACCCTCGATGATTTCAGCAATGCTACGGTTTTCATCAAGCACGGTTGCGACGCCGAGACCGTCAGAGAGGTTTGTGCCACGAGGGCGCCCAGGCTCCTCAGGGGCATCTTCGTGCGCGCGGATATCTGCCGGCCGGAATTGCTTTTCGAGATAGATGGGACAGCAGTCAAATCAGCACGTTGAGCGAGATAGGGCCGTCGCGCAAAGCCTTCTCGCGGCCCGGGGGTTGTGAACAGGGCGTGTGCGGTGGAAGCACTGCACAGGAAAGGAGTCCGGAGGACCACCCCTTTCAAAGGGTTTCTCCCAGAAAGAGTCAGGGAGAACTTCCTTTTGTGCAAAAAGCGGGGTGCCCCTTGCACCCCTTCCCCGTAAATGCTGGTGCTCCCTGGCGGAGGTGCGCAGCCGCCGGTCCGCGCGGATTATGAGGTGGGTGGTGCGTGGTGGGCTGGTCGTGTTCCTGGGGGCGCCGGATTTTTGGGCGGCGGGTGAAGAGCAGCAGCACGGCCACAGGCCACCGACGCACCGCAAGGCGTCGCCGTGAACGTATTGGCAACGCGGCACGCACCCAAAATCCGGCCCGCCCACAGTCCAAAAAGTTTGGCAAGGGGGTCTGGAGGAGAATCCTTAAAATGGTTTCCCACGGAAAAGGCGCGTTTTGTTTTCCGGCCGCTGATGCGGTAGACTGAACGTCCACACAAGGAGGGTGCGTGGCCTCGCTTTCTGCGCGCCAGCACCGTCGCGGTGAAAGGGCGAGATCGGACCTATGCTGCGTGGCTTGCTGAGAAAAGTAGGAGAGCTACTTACGGGACGGCGTGCGGTTGACGAAGACCTTCTCGATGAGCTTGAGGAAGCGCTTATCGCTGCCGACGTCAGCTACGGCTTAGCGGTGGAGATGGTTGACAAACTCCGGGAGGATTGCCGCAAAGAGCGAGTGCGGGATGCCGAGGAAGTTAAGCGACGGCTGCAGGGTATGGTTCGCCGGCTTCTGGAGCCCCTGGCCAGGCCGCTGGTGGCGGGCGAGCAAAAACCGTGCGTGTACATCATGCTCGGCGTCAATGGTGTCGGCAAAACAACGACCATCGCCAAGCTGGCGCACCGATTCAAACGCCAGGGCCTGAAGCCGATGATGGTGGCC
>JANZZA010000317.1 GCA_026419655.1 Armatimonadota bacterium
AAGAGAATATCTTCGGAGGTACGGCCCGTGACGACTGTACAAAAACTCCTCGCTTTAGTTGTCTGCGTGGGCGCATGCTTTGCGGCCGCGGCCCTTGGCGGTTACGCCACCAGCACGTCGGTGCAGGACTGGTACCCGACACTCAAAAAGCCAGCCTGGAATCCCCCCAACTCAGTCTTCGGTCCGGTGTGGACGGTGCTATACCTGGCGATGGGCATCGCGGCCTGGATTGTCTGGACCAAGGCCGGCTTTAGTGCCGCCCGCATGCCCCTGGCGCTATTTGCCGTGCAGCTACTGCTAAACATGGCCTGGTCGTTCTTTTTCTTTGCTTTCCGCAACCCAGGCGCCGCTTTTGTGGAGCTTTGCGTGCTGTGGGTCGCAATTTCAGCTACTCTTGCGGCTTTCTGGCGCGTCTCCATACTAGCTGCCGGCCTGCTCGTACCCTATCTTGCCTGGGTAACCTTTGCCGGCGTCCTGAACTTCACCGTCTGGCAGCTGAACAAAGGAGGGTGACCCACCCCAGCGGTCGGGAGCTGCCAGCTCTTAAGAACGCCGTCGGGCCCCAAAGGGATAGCCCGATAGAACTGTCGCGACGGATGGACTTGCCTTATAGCCGCCAGCCGCCGGAGCAATGGACAAGTCCGCAAACACCGGGACAGCCGTGTGGGGCGGAAACACCACGGAAAAGCTTGGAAAAGGGGCTGTGAGAGGACCTTTTTTGGAATCTTGGTTGCGAAAACCCCATCCACGTGCGCCACCCGTTGTCAACGTAGCCAAAACAGAAACCTTATTCGACGACAGAACCGCACCTAAAAGCGCGAGAGCCAGGATTTATGCGCAGAGGGCAAAGGATGCAGGATTCAGATGAAAACCACGGGCGCGCAGTCGGTGCCACCGCCAGTACGCAGTCTCGGCTTCCCGCCTGCCAGTGGCAAGTGCGTTAGCAAGGACCGCACCTCACCAGGACCAGAGAAGCTCTAAGGTCCAACTCTCCCTCAGTGCGACTTCTGGATCATTTTGCGCAGCCCGCCAAGCGGGGGCAACATCGCGCTCGAACTCCTGGGCTGACCACTCCTCCGTTGCCGGCGGCGTGGCTATCACGCTGAAGTGCGGATACGTTCCGAAGAACCGCCAGGCGCTCTGCTCAGAGGTGAGGCCATAGACGTTGTGGCCGCCGTATACAGCCTCTGTGCTCTCCCGGGTTAGCAGTGTCCTTATTTCGCCCACTGTGCCGTCCAGCTCGTTGCCTGGCCAGTGGAAGATGACTTTGCGAAACAGGCACTTGTTGTCAAAGACAAACAGCAAATCGACGCCCGCCCCGTAGAACGACTCGTTGCTGCGGACAAAGTATATCGGCCCCCAAATGATAAGGCTAGCTGGGATAATCTCGCCGGCCTCGACGGTAACCGTTGCTGAGCACTCGCCGACTGGTGTCCTGCTGTCGCCCCCGGACAGGAGCATGACTTTGGCAGTGATCGTATCAGTCCCGGTCGCATGAAGACCGGCCTGATACACACCGGCGAGCCCGTAGGGTTGCGTGAAGGGAGCCGTCTGGCTTTCGTCGTCGGAGAACAGGGTGCCGTAAGCGCTAGTGCAGCCCCAGTCACACTCCAGCCGGACGCCAGGCGGCAGAGTGCCGCTAGCCAGCCGTACCGCAAAGGCTTGTCTGTCGTCTTTCTTGAGGGTTACGGCTTGTGGCGTGAGGGCGAACTGCGCCTGGACCGCTCGCACCCTAACCGTGCCTTGCGCCGAGCCTATGAAATCGCGGCCGCCCAGCCGGGTTCGGAACACTGACAACTTCACGGTATCCGTTGCCCCGTCTGGGGCACCTGCGGAACACACGTACCTGACCGACGAGGCGGAGGTCTCAAAGGAAGT
>JANZZA010000357.1 GCA_026419655.1 Armatimonadota bacterium
CATATGGCCTCCTCTGTGCTTTTACAGGAACAGGGGGTCTGGGGGAACGGGTTCCCCCAGCAGGGGGGTCGCAGGGGGGGACAGGAGTCCCCCCTTCCCCTGAGGGGTTAGGCCTTGGCCCAACCCTCCCGCGCCACCACCCGCTCATCCCTGCCCGATGGCCGCCCGCGTCTCCTGGCCAGAGATGACTTCCCGCAGGACGAGCTGAGCACCCGGCGGCAGGTTCTGGGGCAGGGACACGGTGATACTCGCCCGGCCGCCGGAGAGGAGCACGTTGCGGGCCAGACCAGGGAGGTCAGCGGCAGCACCCTTGCCAGCGGCTGAGTCAGCCGTTGGCCAGCGACTCCATGCGCTGCCGGCCAGAGACGACGCGTCTTCGCGCCGGCCATGGATTTCCAGCCGGACAACAGCGGGATCCGGGGCGCCCGGGACGGACACCTCGACCTGGCAGTCCGTGCCGGCCTTTAGCGCCCCGCGCACCACTTTCAGCCGCGGCGCCCCTATGGGCTTCGACAGAACCGCCCACAGCGCCACATCTCCCGGCCCAAGCACGGCGGTGACCTCGGAGCCGGGCAACTTCCGGCGGCCGAGCACGTCGTAGACTGCCCCTGTGCCTCCAAGGTTGACCCGCAAGGTCCGTTTGCTCGCGGCTCCCGGCTGCCGCAGGACGGCTATCAGTCTGCCGCCAGCGAGGTCCCACGACGCCCATAGGCAGTCCCTTACTGGCCCGCCATCGCCCCAGCGTGCCTGGGCCATTGGCTGCACGCCCGCCCACCTGAGGGCCTCCAGCAGCCAGTCCTCACACTGCCTGCTGCTGTCTTCCATGGCCGGACAGGAGCGGAACTGCAGGTCCCGGTAGTATCTGGCAAACAGCAGCCTGCCAGCGCCGCGACTTTTACCCCTTGCCTGCTCGCGCCACGGGCTTTGCACGGGAAGAGCAAGCAACTCATCCGTCGGGCGCTCCAGGCCTCCCCCAGCCTGCCCGAGCAGGTCCAGGAGGCTGGGGCCCAGCGCGTCTCTGCTCGCCAGCCGGTCGTCGTAAAGCGCAGGCGGCAGGTCAAAAATCACCCGCCCGCCGCCCTCGACGTATTCTTCTATGTGCTGCAGCTCCTTGTCGGACATAGCCAGGGCCACCGGCAGGAACAGCACGGCGGGCCTGTGTTGCAAGAGCCAGCCCTGTTCTACCTGGCGGCCATCAACTACCGCAAAGGGAATTCCCAGTACCTGAAGACCTGTGACCAGGCCCTTGAGCTGGTCGGCCTGCTCGACTTCCAGACCGTGGACATAGGCTGCGCGGATTGACGGCATGGAGTGATAGAGGGCCACCCGGGGCGGTGCTGGCCGCGCCGCGATTATAAGCTTGCCCAGCCCCTGGCGCAGGGGCCGGCTCACCCGCTCCAGATCGCGCGAGCACTGCGGCAGCGTAAAGTCTGGCTCTATCATGGACGGCTGCCAGAAAACGCCTATGCCGCGGCAACCATTGAACACCGCCCGCCATACTCCGAAGGACAGGGCCGGGCCCCGGCTCCCATACCCCGCCGACCACGGCGCCCGCGGTATGGCCGTCCAGCTACGCTGCATCTCACCGACTTCCGTGCCCAGGTACGGCAGGAGAGCGTCGAGGCTCTGCAAGAGCTGGTACCAGTCGTAACCGCCGTAGGCTGCGGGCTCCGGGGTGCCGGAAATGGATACCCTGGCGCCCGGGTCTGCGGCGCGGGCTACGTCTCGCGCCTGCCGCCAGACCTGCGCGAAGACCCTGTCCATAAAGGCCCGGTGGTCGGCCCAGGACACAAACCGTCCGCGCGCCACGGCCTCCTCAAAGGTATCCGGCACGACCTCCTCCCAGGACGAAAAATTGGTCCCCCAGGCGGCGTTGAGGCTGGCCAGGTCACCCCACCGCACCTTGAGCCACTCCCGCATGCCCGCCAGGCAGTGCTCGCAGAAGCAGTAGTCGAAAGACGAGTTAAAATAGGTGAGGTTGTTCTCGTCGCTCATACAGTAAGTGGCCGGTGAATACGGTGCCAGCAATCCAGCCACGTCGGATACGGCGCGGAGCAGGTTTTCCTGCTCTGCCGACGAGCTGGGGCAGCCCGGGCGGATGAGGTACTTGCGGTCGCCAGTCTCCGCATATTCGTTGTGGCCGTAGGCCGTTGAGTACAGGCCCCAGATGCCGATGGGAATGAGGCGGAAATCGTAGCTTGCGCCTGTATGCCACTCCTCGCCTGACATGTTGAAAAGCAGGGTGTCAATGCCCATGTCGCGGGCGGCCGCAGCCAGGTAGGGATGCATGTACTCCCGGTAGCCGCTGCGCCCGAAGACGCTCCACAGATGCTGGTGCCAGTCGTCCCAGGAACGGTCAGGCGAGAAGACCACTCGCCGGCGCTTCTCCGCCAGGAGCGTGCCGGCGGCGTCCGTCAGGCGTGCCCAGACCCATCCGCCAGAAGCCCTCATCCGTCGCGTGGCGCCAAGGTTGAAAGTCTTCTCTGTCACGCCGGTCTCGCTACCTGGGGCCGCTGCCGTGTCCTCTACGGCCACACGTTGACTTTCCCACAGCCATCCGTAGCAGTCCCACAACTCTATGGTCAGGGATAGGGGAGCGCGGGGGCCCCGCGCGTCCGTAAGACCCTCTATGCGCACGCTTCCCTTAATTGCCGCGCCCTCGGGACATACGGGCCTGTCCAGGTCCAGCTTCAGATAGGGGCCGCGCGGGGCGGTACATGCGGCTGCCCAATCAAAAGTACCGGCAGGCCCGTCAAAGACTGCCTCGAGAAAAACCCTGCCGCCTGGCACAGCCGCCAACTGCGGCCCTTCAAGGGCGGTCTCCGTGGCGCCCTCGGGTACCTGTTTGCGGCCTGTCTGTATCGGTTGCCCACCGCCACCCCGCCACGTCCACCTGACCACCATCCCCTCCGGCGCCGGGGCATGCACCACCCGGCCAGTGACCCTCTCTCCCTGCGCCACGGCGCTTATCTCGCTTGTCTTCCATCGGCCAGGCTGGCTCCCGATCATCAGCCACTTCATCACCGACGCCAGCAGATACTCCTGGTACGGAAAGGCCAGGTCTTCCACCTCACGGAAGGCGAAAAACGGTGTCAGCCCTGGCCCGCGGACCTCCCACGTCTGCGCCTCCGACATATAAGCCACGTACAGCGTCCGCCCGGCACCGTAGGAGTTTTCTACGAGAAGAGGAAGGAGCGTACCGTCATCAGCCCTCGCCTGGGCCAGCACCCGCCCGCCAGCAGGGACGACCTTGTGGACCTGCATAGGCGGCAGGGCCGCGGGCCAGCAGCTCAGCAGGCCCTCTCCTGACGGCTCCGGCACTGCCTGCACCCATTGTCCCGTCCCCGAAACTCCCAGCCTTTGCCATAAACCATCATCGGCACTCCAGTCTTTGGGGCAGCCCATATAAACCAGCGTCGCCCCGCCGCTTACAGACTCCAGCACCCGCCGCCGCACCTCCCCGGACACAGCCGTCCACACCGACCCGCTGACCACTATCACGCCTGCAGACTCGCTCAGGGCACGCAGACATGCATCGTTGGCGTGCCCGTGGCTAAGGCTATCGTAGTATTCGCCCGTCTGATACTGGGGATATGCCTCCACCGATACGGCCACCGCACGCCAAGGAAAGCCGAATCGCTGAGCCAGCTCCACAGTCTCCCTCTGGCCGATGCGGTCCAGCAAAAACAGTACGGTCGGGGAGTCATATACCTTCTCGGCCCAATCCCAATGAGGCGTCTGCACCTCGGTTGAAAGCTTCTGCAGATACGCCAGCCTGGCCTCATGCGCGGCCGCCGGGTCGGCGGTGCTTACGGGCGCCTGCCATGGCCCCACCGCCACCAGCGACACGTCGTCAAACCAGGCCGTACCCGACAGGTGCAGGACCCTCAGCTCCACGCTCGCCTGGACGGCATTGGCCGGGGCGAGGAAATAACCCTCGACGAAATACCACTGCCGCGTCCCTGGGCGGCCCCGGAAGCTCCAGCTCTCCAGGACTTGCCCGTCGGCATCCCGGGCTACCACGACGATGTCCGGTCCCCAACTGTAGCACCGCTCCTGGCGCACCCAAGCGCCGACGCGATGCAGCCAGCCGGGGCGAAGGGGGATATTCTGCTGCGCCCAGTTCTGGTTGCCATCGGCCACGCCGTCAACGCGGACGCTGCGCTGGCCACTGTGGGCCACCGTGGCATCCCAGGCGCCCTTGCCCGTCGTCCGCGCCCAGAAAATCCAGTTCTCCGGCCCCTCCGTGCCCTCCTCGAAACCAGGGTTCCTGACCACATTCTCCGCGCCCGCCTCCGCCCAAACAGCAACACAAAGACATACCGGCAGCATCCAGCTCACTGCGTCTTGCCTCCCTTCGGCAGCAACACCAGCCAGGCGGCGCGATTATAGTCTGACCCGTGCCGCCCCGCACAAGAACCGCAGGGCCGTGGCCCCCGGCCGGCCAGCGGATACTATGCTCCGGAGCCGCCAATCAGCGGGGAATGAACCGCTGAAAACGTCGGTCCTGGGGGGAACCCTTTGAAAAGGGTTGCCCCCCAGACCCCCTTCCCAAACTTTTTACACTGTGCTGGGCCCGATTTTTCGGCGCGCAGGGAAGTCGCGAGGTCCGCGCCGGGGCGCGGGCATTCCGTCGGCCACCGGGGTATGTTGAGGTGCCTCGTGGCGCGTCGAAAACTCTGGCCCGGCGCAAAAGCCCGACACAAGCAGCCAGTATTCGCTAACCGTCTCCCTCCAGGGGCCGGTGGATGCCGCGCTTCTCCGCCCAGGCCCGAAACTCAGCTAACCCTCTCGCGCAGGGGCCGGTGGCTGCGCATCTCCGCCAGGGGGCGCGAGCATTTAAGGGGAGGGGCTGCAGGGGGAACCCCGCTTTTTGCACAAAGGGAGGCTCCCTGCTCTGGGGAAACTGGTTTCCCCCACCACGGGAATCACGCAGG
>JANZZA010000439.1 GCA_026419655.1 Armatimonadota bacterium
GGCATCGGCTTGAAGCGGCCATTCTTGAGCTGGATGATCATCTCCTCGAAGGCGCGGACGTAAAGCATTACCTCGAAGATGCGCAGAGCTTCCTCGCGAGACAGTCCTTCGTCGAGAGCCTGCTTCACGTCACCGTTCCAGCGAAAGCGTGGCACCGGCGGGATTTCTTCCACAGCCGGCGTGAAGTCTGGCAAGACATCATAGTCGAGCGGCATAACTTTCACCTTCCAGACGGATGCGGTCTAAAGAACCTAAGGGTATGTTCAACAGGTAGGGCACTGGAACAACCAGGGCCGACGGGCAGCATGATACCCTTGTGACTGTCTTCCGCCAAGGTCTCGAGACCATATAGAACCGCTATATGGCACTATGCGGTTTTGATGTGTCGGGCAACCGCCAGCAAAGCCGACATCTCCTCTTAGGACTCCTCTCCGAGAAACTCCACCATAAGACCCGTTTCCCTGCGCCACCGTGGAAAACTCTTCTGTTCTTCTCCCGTCCCGCAAGTCCGCCACAAGAAGGCAGGTACCATAAAAACACCCGAGCAGGCCTCGCCAACCGCGGCCTCGGCGCTATCTATGCAAACAATCGCCATAGTAGCCTTCTCCTGGCGCAATGGGCACCTTCAGAAGGCCAAAGAAGCAGTCAGACAGGGCCGCAATAGAGAGAGGTTCACCAGCCTCCGCCACCGCCTCCTCCACCTCCTCCACCACCCCCTCCACCACCTCCACCCCCACTACCCGACCCCGAGGGCGCCGACGTAAGCGTATTGCTCATGCTCTGCAATCCCCTGAGCAAGCCATCGGAGACACGCTGCAGGGAAGGCAGACCGCCGCCTCCCGGCCCCGGCACCCCGATACCACCACCCTCTCCATATCGGCCGGCCCGGGCGTCGGCCCAACTGCTGCCAACCCAAGCCGGAGCCTCCACCTGCTCCTCTTCTAGCTGGCGGACCAGCTCATCAGCCACTCCAAAAGCGTAAGCGTAGGGTAGATACTTGTCCAAAATCTCGGCGGCACGCGGCAGGCCGCCATAGTCACGCAGGCTTGAAAGATAGCGCCTGAAAGCAGCCCACTTCGCGCATTCCTCGGCCCCTCGCAGCGTAAACCGCGGCATAAAAACCCCGAAAAGCCAGACTGTTAATGCCACGAGGAATGCCCCGAAAACAAAGAGGGCTTCGTGGCGGTTGAGCAGTAAGGTGCCCGGGTTCAGACCTAGTAAAAACAGGAACGCTCCCAGCCAAGCGAAACCGAGAAAACCCGCAGCCCTCGGAGCACGCCGCAAAGCCGCAGTACTGATGAGCAGGAAAGCACCTAACACGGCTGGTATAATCCAAAGGGGGGCCGGTCCAACCAGCAGATTTCGGTCCGTCATCCAGGCCAGATACCCAACCCCAGCCACGAACCCAAAGCCAAAGTATCTGCCTTTCACCAGCGACGGATCCTCAACCCAAATGCCCTTGCGCTGCAAGGACTTGCGGAGCATATCTGCGACCTTGGGCACTGTGGTATAGAACTTGTCCTTTAGAGCGCTAAGTCGGGTGGTTTTCCCAGGCTGCGATAAGCGCAGACCACGCAGTACACGCTTCTCGAAGGGAGCAAGGCCTCCGGGATCGAGTAGTAGTTCAAACTCGACTTCGTGCGCCTTGGTCCCGTACTTAGTCATCCTGAGAACGCCCCGCCGGGCGAGGTCGAGAATCGAGCCAATGATTTCTGCAATGCCTGCCGACCCGCCGCGCAAAAGGCAACCCGCCTCGGCTGGCTTGAGGTCAGAAGGTGGGTCAGGCAAGTATTCCGCCACCGGCCCGACCTCTGGCTCCACGCCTTCTTTAAGAAACAAGAGCAGCATTAGCCCGAAGCCCACCGTGACAGTTCCCAGCCAGACGGGTAGATACAGCCACCGGTCGAAAGCCTGGCGCGGATGCAAACCAGCCCGCACGGCCCCAGCAGGCCAGGTTATGCGAAATTCCATGTCCTGGCCTGGCGGCAAGTCGCTGGCCGCAAAGGTCCATTTCTGAAGGTGCCCTGCGGCGTCAAGCTGATCGGCAATCGAAGAATTGTAGCGACCAGGCTTATCAGGGCTTGCAGAAACTACAAGTCCAGGCTTTCCCCCTTCCCGCGTCACCTCCCCTGGACGGTAGGGCTGTGGAAAAACGACCGTTACGACGGCCCGCTTGATGTCGGATTCACGGTCGGGAAAAATCGGCTTCCAGTAAAGCTCATCCCGGTTGCCGCGCCTCGCTACGGCACCCAAGACCCGGTACTTAATGGTGAAAGTTACCCGCGTATCGTCGTAGGGTGGGTCAGCCACCTCCCGGCTCCGCCACTTAACTCGCAACCGGTTGCCGTGACGCTCAAGGATGAACCCACCCTTGTGTTTCACCGAGCCATACTTGTACTGTCGCGGGCCTTCCCAGACCTCGATGCGCCGGTAGCCCTCACAGTCCGAAAGCTCAAGGTCCCGATACCCACCGTTCCAATCCCCATCAAAGACGTATGTCTGAACCTCGGTCACGTCGAGGTTGCCGGTGGGCAAAATGGCAATGGTGACCTCGACCAGGTCCCAAGAAAGGCTGCGGGCGGAAACAGGCGCTGCAAGGGCAACCAGGCCCGTCAAACTTACAAGCGGCCAAACTGTAGCGGTTCTGCACATGATGTTCCGCCTCTGGCCGGGCGCGCTCACTGTCCACATATCCGAGCACACTCTTGGCGGCAGTCTCTGAAAATCGAGAAAGATCTTACTGACGGCTTTCCTGGGGGAAACCCTTTGAAAAGTGTTATCCCCCAGACCCCCTTCCCAAACTTTTTCATCCTATCCCCACCACACGCCCCAGACCAGGGCGCCATTATCTTCGTGCGATGCCGGTCACCGCCAGGAGAGCCGGCGCCGCCCTGGTGCCAGCCGAGACGAAATCCAGAGACGCTATCTCGCGGTCCGGGTGCGGATTTTCCCACGGCCAAGCGTAAACCCACAGGGGCGTGCCGCCCGGCGTCGTTCCACGCCAGCCAAGAGCAGCCGCAGCGGCAAACCCTGGCGCCACGAAAGCCCCTATGTTGCGCCCGTAAACCAGTGGGACCTCCTCTGTCGAACCGTCAGCATAGTGGATGCGATAGGCTCCAATGGTCTGGCCCGGCTGGGCCGGCCAACCACAGGTGTGAAGAAAAACCAGCCCTGCCGCTCGCCGCCCTATTCGAATACCCCTTACCTCGGACGGCAGGCCAGGAGGTGCCAGGGGCCCGTACAGGACCACTGCCTTCGGTCCAATTGCAAACAGCATACCGGCCAGGCCCACCTGCCCCACTGGCAAGCTGGAAAGGTTTCGGCCCGCACCGTAGCCGAGCCAGCCGGTGCCATCGGCATCGGCCAGGGTACGAGTGCCGGCTGCCGAAAGGTCAACGAGGAAGCCCGGCCCTCCCCTGCTGGCCAAAGGCAACTGGAGGGCCGCCGCAAAAAGCTCGGCGGGCACATAGGGCAGACCCGTGGGCGGTCGCACGCCCACCGACCATGAGCAGTCCGCCACATACACGAGCGAGCCAAGATACTGCAGGTTGCGCGTCAAAGCTTCTTCCTCGCTAGCCAGGCTACACCAGGTTGTGCCCAAAACGCCCACAACTACATGGCGCTTGGCGTCGCGGGTGATGTTCCAAATGTTATCCAGCCAAAACCACGGCGCGGCGATGATGCGGAAGCCTCGCTGTTGCCAGAAGTCGAAGCTTGGGAATTCTTCATAGCCGACGCCGTAGTGCCAGTCCGCAATAATCACGTCCTTGGGCAGCAGGGGTACAGCCTCGGACAGGTTGAGCTTGCCGCCGCCGTTAAAAGCATCCCGGCCCCCATGCGCATCAACCGGCGCAAGAAGCATATCTCCCCACATCATTATCGGCACGCCCCGCTCCGCCCACCAGTCCCGTAGCCGCCTCACGTCCTCGGCGAAAAGCTCAGCCGGCCTGCGGCCCCGACACCGCGGACAGATGGCGTAGTCGTCGTTCAGCTCGTCGTGGCCAATGTGGAAGTACCTTGGCCGCATGTACTTTTCCACTTCGGCGTACAGGTCGAAGAAAAGCTTGTAAGTATCGGGATTGGAAGGGCAGTAGTTGTACGGAGCCTCCGGATTCTCTGCGAGGTCCCGGTACTGGCCGTCGCGGAACAGGAAGTAATCACAATGGCCGCCCGACTGAATTTGCGGAATTGGCTCCACAAAGTGCTGGCGGGCAAGGTCGCAAAGCCTGCCCACTTCAGCAGGCGTTGGCCCTTTCGGCGCAAGCTCCGGGTGGCTGTCCCAGCGGATACTTTCGATTTCGAGGACTACCGCGTTGAATTTGAATCGCGGCAGCACCTCGGTTACCACGCGGGTGACAAAGTTAAGGTCGTGCTCCCCGACGCATAAATGGGCGCCGCGAAGGGGAAAGTCGGGCCAGTCGGTGATGGTTGTTACGGGCAGTTCCGGCCCGTTGGCACCGAGCCGCAGCATCTGCAAAAGCGTCTGTACACCCCACCAGGTGCCTGCCGGGTCGGCACCAGCCACCACAAGGCGGCCGGGCGAAACAGAAAGGCAATACCCCTCTGGCCGGTCAATGCGCCGGGGCGTAGCTTTCGCAACGGCCGGACAGGCATCCGGCTCGCCAAGCAGGATGGCTGCCTCCATGCGCCTGGCTTCACTAACCCGGCGCACGCGAAGTCGCAGCCCAAACCGCTTCTCGATTTCTTCGCGCAATTTGAGGGCTGGGCGGAGGTTTTCCGGTGCCGGGTTGTCCCGGATGACAATAGGCGTGCGCGAAGCAATCGCGAAAACGCCCCGGCCCCAGACCACGCGTTTGGGCGCAGGTATGAGCACGGGCGCCTCAGCCTGTGGGGAGATAGCGGCAACGCTGGGCACATCCGTCGGTGGCCTGCTGTCCCTGGAGACATTCAGTACAGGGCCGGGCTGGGACGGGCCGCCCTCGAAGCGCACGGTGAAATCTAGGCGTCTTGTCTGACCGACAGGCGGCGAATCACCCAGCTTGCCACCCCAAAACCAGCCAAAGGTCTTGTTACCGCAAAACCGCAGGCGGGCATCAAAAAGGCAAAACCACGGCTCGCCGTCCGTAGCCAGGCTCATTGTGCCCACGCGTGACTGTATTTTTATCTCGCTGACGTCGTGGGCCACCCAGGTCTGGTCGTTGATGCCGTCGCTCATGGCCTCAAGCTGCACACGGCCTTCTCGCGCGCCCGGCCCGCCCGTGGCGACGAAAGAACAGCCTACGACAGGTGTGTCAGCCAGTTGGACGGTGCAATACTCCACGCCAAAGGGCATATCGCGATGGAGCGTGTACGAAAGCAGTATGCGGACTGTGTTGTCAGGCCGCGCAATGGCTTGATAGTCAAAAGAAAAGCTGCCATCTTCGGGGCCGCCGAGGATTCGCAGAGCCTTGCCCTCTGGCATGTCTACAACCTCGACGTCGCGCACGTAGTAGGGCAGGCTGTAATAGACCGTTTTCCACTGGCCATCGTGGAAGTTCAGCGTCGCGCCCTCGACAACTACCTCGCCCTTGTAAAGAATGGACAGACCGCGGTCCGGGCCATAGCCGATGGTGATGTCGCCAACGGAAGCGCTGGCCCACCTGCCCGCCCACCCAGCCTGTGGCACCGCCAGCCACAACCC
>JANZZA010000451.1 GCA_026419655.1 Armatimonadota bacterium
AGAATCCTTAGAAAACCGAATACTCCCCCAGCGAGCAGCACTGTCGCTTTGTATCAGAGAATGTCTCGCCGCCTCCCAGCGGGCAGAACACAAGAAGACTCGAGAAATTTTCTCGTGGGGTGCTTCTCTCGAAAAGCGTCGTTTGCAAGACGCGCCTTATAGAGCCTTTCTTTCCGTTCCACTCGAATCACCAACCCACCGCCCAGGGTGCTACGGTCTGCCCAGGTTAGGGAAGCCTTGGGGCACAGACAGGCCATGGAAAGAGCCGGGTGGTTGGCCTTTGGCCCAGGGCGCTAACCCTGCCCGGATTTAGCAGTCTTTCCCATCAGCGTTTCAGGTGACTACTCCGTCCGGGAGTTGCTATCATGGCTTCGTTACTACGTGACTTACCTCAGCCCGGGAGGTCGCAGGGATATGCTGTGTGCGTTCACCGAATTATTGGTGCTTGCAGCGACCACAGTCGTCAGCTTCACCTGCCCCTCCCCACAGCGTCTTACACTTCCCAACAGTGGCTTCGAGGAGGCCCTGGCCGGTTCCTGGGAGATTACCGCCGAGAGCGGTCGGTTCGTCGGGCTGGACGAGAATACCGCTCACTCGGGCAAAAAATCCTTACGTTTCGCTGCCGGTAAGGGTGCCGGCCGGGCATCGCTTTGTCCCAGGCATCTGATACGCGTGCGCCCGGGTGAGGCGTTCAAGGTGACAGCTTTCGGAAAGGCTGAGGATAGTGCAGGCGAAACCTGCCTCTGCCTCGATGGCTACAGAGGCGAGACCCTCGTCACCACATTAGCGCGCAGCCATCCCTTATCCGGCACCACTCCGGGATGGGTTTACCTGTCGGCCGCTGCTGCGGTGCCTGCGGACGGCTCCGTTACCAGGTTGGGCGTAAGCTTCCGGTCCGACGACAATGCGGGCACGGTTTGGTTTGACGACGTTGCCCTGTACCGCCTGCCCCCTGATGAGCCGGTAGTGACCGGACCGCCCCCCGACCCGCCCCACGGCCAGATAGTCGTGCGCGACGGTCATCTTGCAGGCGAGGGCGGCCGAAGAGTCCGCCTGTGGGGCATAAATTGTCCCGACGAGCCAAACAGAACCTATCGCGAGATTACTTTTATTGCCCGGCGCATCAGGCAAATGGGTTTCAATGCCGTGCGCCAACATATCTATGACTTTCGCTTCATTGACACCGAGGCCACTAATGAGCGCGGCGAGCGTACGTCCCTCGTGTTTCGCAAGTCACGCCGTGGCGATGGCTCCTTGCTGGACAAACTGGACTACTTCATTTACTGCTGCCAGCGCGAGGGCCTCTACATGTATATGACCTTTGACAGGCTCTCCCCGCAGTCAGCTTTCGGACCAGGCGACTACGATGTGCTGCCGGCTGAAAGCGATGAAGACCGGCGGGCGTGGCAGGAGGCGCTGGCGGAACTTCAGGCCGGCAGATGTGATGAGCACGCCTATTATGTGGACCCGCGCCTGGGCGAAGCTCAGGCCAGGTTCGTGGCTCAGGTGCTCGACCACAGAAACGCCTACACCGGCCGGCGGGTCGCCGACGACCCCTACGTGGCCCTCTACGAGCTAACCAACGAGAATCATTTCCCGGAGTGGGCGCTTCAGGGTGGTTTCCGCAAATGGCCGCGGTATTTTCAGGACGTGTTGCAGAAGCGCTGGAACGCCTGGCTGAGGGAGCGCTACGAGAACGACGATAACTTGCGTGCAGGATGGGGCCAGCTTGGCGAAGACGAAAGTCTGGCTCGCGGCAGCGTCAAAATGGCTCCCATACTTTCAGAGGCGGCGGATTATCCCCCCAAGCGCCTGGCAGACGTGCACAGGTTTATCTATGACCTTTTCGTCGGATACTCGCGGCGGCTTGAGAAAATAATCCGCAGCGCCGGAAAGTGCTCCGCCCGCGCGCCTGTGAGCTGGGACACTCTCCACGAGCACAAGCACAAATGGTACTACCCCTGCTCGCTGGCTGACCTGATGACCGTCGGCGTCTACCAGGGCGGCCCAGTGTGGCCCGACCGCGAAATGCGGCGCATCAGCCGACGCTTTGAGGCCTTCTACAACTTCAGCTACGCAAGTGTACTGGACAAGCCCATGGTTGTATACGAGACGAACACCGTGAAGCCAGACTACTGGCGCGCCGACTACCCCATGCTCGTCTCCTCTTTTGCTTCCACACACGACTGGGACGGAGTTTTCTGGTATTGCTGGGCCGACGGGACGGTCCCGGATGAGTTCGATGCCGACACGTACTGGGCCACAGGACTGCGTTACGCAGCCACGACCCACCTATGGCACGGCATAGTCACGTCCACCGACGAAGTGCTGCTGGCGAGTTTGCGCCTGGCGGGCACGATATTCCTCAAGGGGGCGATCCCGGCGACGCCGGAGCCGGTGGTGCTCACCGTGGGCGCTGAAGATTTGCTCGGCCCGGCTCTCTGGATTGGCGACGTAAATGTCCCCTACCCCAGCGACGCCCCCGGGCCGTACCGGCGGGCCAGCGCCATGGCCGCGACGGACTTTCTGCACACCATCCGCTATCGTTACGACATGGACGCGCCCCAGAGCAGTGTAACCCGTCCTCTTATAGCACGCTTACCGCAGCCCTGCCGGCCGGTTGAGGGGCTTACTTACGACTGGGACCGGGGAGCAATAGTCGTTGACAGGCCGTCTGCCAAGGCTGTGGTCGGGTTCGTGGGCGGCGAGCAAGTTAACTTCACAGACGGCGTGAGCTTGTGGACTTCGCGCGCGCTGGACCCGCCGTTCTTGTGTTTTGGACTTGTGTCAACGGACGGACATCCGCTATCCCGGGCCCGCCGCGCCTTACTGGTCCTCACTACCTACGGCGAGAACCGCGGACGCCAGGTCTGGGCCCCAGAAGAAGCCCCGGTGGTGGACGGCACAAGGGTTCTGGTCAAGGGTTGGGGCTACGGCCCACCAGACATTGCGCGTCCGGGAGCACGCATCCGTTTGAATGTCCCGTGGCGCTGGCGTCTATACGACTTCAGGCTGCTTGAGCTTGGCGCCGGATACGGCAACAATATCACTTTGCGGCCAGGCGTGCCCCTATTCTACGCGGAACTAACCCGATAGCCGTCTTGTCAGCACCCGCCTCCCGGCGCTCCCCTCCGCCGAAAGGGAGTATTCGGTTTTCTCAGGATACTGTTGGAAAAGTTTCTGCAGCGCCTCGGAGGTACGCTCCGAGGCAAAGGATGGGACACATAACTTCATACACTTTTGTGGCCCTTTATGCGTCAACACGGGTTTTGGTGCGGACCACCGGGGTGATTCTCAGGGCCTTACTGTTTTTCTGCCTGAAACAAAATCCTCAGTAAACTGAACACTCCCTCACCACGCAAGGGCCTTTACATGAGGCTGAGTATTGCATAGACTCATGGTCGCTACGTGGGCGGTTAGTTCAGTGGAAGAACGCCACGTTGACACCGTGGAGGTCGGTGGTTCAATTCCACCACCGCCCACCACCTAAGAAACCAACGCCGCGTCCAGCGACGCGGCTTTTTCTACATGCCACAGGCGGATGGCTCCCGGCGGGAAACCTTCTGTTGCCCCGACCGCGTGAGACCATCCCGTAGCCCCGGCGCGAGGGTAATCGCGTCCCGAGGGAGTGAATAGCATGGCCAAGTTGCAATTGCGCCTCCCAGACGGCTCCAGCCTGGAAGTCGAACAAGGAACCACTGCCCTTCAAGTAGCCGAGAGCATTGGCAAACGCCTGGCGCGTGACGCCGTCGCCGCCTCCCTCGACGGCGAGCTTATTGACCTGACCCGCCCACTGGACAGGCCCGGCGAGTTTCGGATTCTTACCTTTGATGCCGCCGAAGGAAAAGAAGTCTACTGGCACTCGACCTCACACGTCATGGCCGCCGCAGTAGTCAAGTTGTTCCCTCATGCCAAACCAACGATAGGCCCGGCCATCGAAGACGGTTTCTACTACGACTTCCACGTGGACAGGCCTTTCAACGACGAAGACCTGCGCAAGATCGAAGAAAAAATGGCCGAAATCATCGCGGCCAACGAGGCTTTCGTGCGCGAGGAACTGCCGCGGGGGGAAGCGCGCCGTTTATTCGAGGCAGCAGGAAACCAGTACAAGGTCGAGCTTATTGACGAGATAACGGATGAAACCGTTTCCATCTACCGCACCGGTGACTTCGTTGACCTGTGCCGCGGTCCGCATCTTCCCTCAACCGGCCGTATAAAGCACGTAAAGCTTCTCACCACCGCGGGGGCTTACTGGCGCGGCGACGAGACCAGGCCCATGCTCCAGCGCATCTACGGCATATCGTTCCCGACCAAAGAGCAACTGGACGCCTTCCTGCAGCGCCTCGCCGAGGCCGAGCGCCGGGACCACCGCAAACTCGGCCGTGACCTGGAGCTATTCAGCTTTTTCGAAGAGGCCGGCGCAGGTCTCGTCTACTATCACCCTAACGGGGCTATCCTCCGCCAGCTCATCTGCGATTTCTCCATCCGCGAACATCTCAGGCGCGGCTATAAATTGCTTTGCACGCCCCACCTGCTAAAAGCCGACATCTGGGAAACCTCTGGCCACATCCAGAAGGGCTATCCCATGTACTTTACGGAAGTCGAGGGCCAGCGCTACGGCATAAAGCCAATGAACTGCCCGGGCCACATCCTCATCTACAAGTCGCGCACCCGCTCTTATCTGTCTCTTATACACATCT
>JANZZA010000515.1 GCA_026419655.1 Armatimonadota bacterium
CCGGCCAGCACTTCAGCCACGGCCTCGACGATGCGGCGTGCGTCTGGTGTCACGGCGTCTTCCAGAGCCGGGCTGGCAGGCACCGGCACGTCGGCCGCAGCCACCCGTCGCGGCGGCGCATCCAGGTCATAAAAACATTCAGCGACGATACGGCTCACGATTTCCGCCCCGACGCCGCCCGTGAGCGGCCCCTCTTCAGCCACCACGACTCTGCCCGTCTTCTGTACTGACGCGGCGATAGCGGCCATGTCCAGAGGAGCAAGAGTGCGCAGGTCAATGACTTCTGCCTGCACGCCTCGCTCATTAAGAGCCTCGGCGGCCCGTATAGACTCCTCGACCATCCGCGACCAGGCCACAATAGTCACGTCGGTGCCCTCAAGGGCCACACGCGCGCGGCCAAGGGGCGTCACGTAGTCGCCTTCCGGCACCTCGCCGCGCCGGCCATAAAGGATCTTGCTTTCTACAAAGATTACCGGGTCGTCGCAGCGTATGGCCGCTTTGAGCAGGCCCTTGGCATCGGCCGGCGTAGCTGGAGCGACCACCAGTAGGCCTGGCGTGGATACAAAGTGCCGCTCAAGGCTTTGCGAGTGTGTCGGGCCATAGCGCCGCCCGGCCCCTGCAGGGGTGCGCACTACAAGCGGCACTGAGACCTGACCATTGTACATATACCGGAACTTGGCCGCGTGGTTGATAAGCTGGTCCATGGCCAAAGTGATGAAGTCCATGAACATTATCTCGACCACGGGCCGCAGGCCGGTCATGGCCGCCCCAATGGCAATGCCCACAAACCCTGCCTCTGAGATAGGTGTGTTGCGGACACGCTCAGGCCCGAAGCGATGCACGATGTCGGCTGTTATCTTGAAGGCGCCACCATACTCGGCAATGTCCTCCCCTATGAGCACGACGCACTCGTCGCGCTCCATTTCTTCCTCAAGTGCCTCGCGGAGGGCATGAGAAAAGTACAGCTCGCGCATGTCAGCTTCCCAAAGATGCCTCGGCCCGACGTATCACTTCCAGCAGGGCACGCTCCTCATCCTCCGTCAAGCACTGGGGCAACGGCCGCGTGGCTGAGATTTCGCGGTACAGGTCGAGGGCACGGTCCACGTCGGTCTTGCGGCCCGAGTTCTCCCAGGACGGGAGCATCTCTCGCGACCAGATTTGCGGCTCCCATAGCTCGCGGCGGAACCACCTGAGCGTGTGCTCGTGGCTGATGAATAAGCCTTCTGGGGCCACGTCGCGGATGGCCTCAAATCCGATACTTTCTTCGCTCACCTCAAAGTCGCCAAGCATGTGCCTCAAGGCACTGCCAAGTTCCGCGTCGAGAATGAGCTGGATGGGCGAGACCACTTCATCTGATGAAAGAAGGCCGGCGTCGAGGAAGGCATCGCCGCCGGCGAGCAGGGTGGGCAGAATCGTCATCGCCTTGTGAGCCGCTGCCTCCGCCGAGGGAAGCTTGGCATCCGTGCAACCGCTGTGACCGAAGAAAGGCAAACCATAGAAGCGGGCCATTGAGGCCCCCATCATGTTGGCCAATGCGTTTTCCGGCGCCCCGTAAGGACGCACAAGGGTACGCATATCGGCTACGCCAGCAAGCATACCGGGAGACCACCAAACATCGCCGTAAAAGGCCGACTGAAGCAAGGCAAGCGCCAGATTTTCTGCCAGGGTCTGCGTGACCAGGCCCGCCAGGGTGACGGGGGCCGTAGTGCCCGCGGTCGTCATGTGGCCGATGCCAACCCAGCAGCCGCGCTCCCACCAATACAAGAACTGCTCAGCCTCTTCAGCCCCCAGGCGCAATGGCGACTG
>JANZZA010000551.1 GCA_026419655.1 Armatimonadota bacterium
CCTGTGGCACCGCCAGCCACAACCCAGCCAGAACAAGAAGCAGGACGCCACGCATGTGTCATCCTCCTTTGGATGGGGACTGCGTCAGTCACTAGAGCCAACGCAATCTTGCCAGTCCGGCCTATTCTGGGGGAAACCCTCTGGTCACTGTTGCAAAACCTTGTTTTTGCAGGCGGGTCACCCCATCCCAGGATCAGTTGCTGGCATAAATCTCTGCCGTTAACACACTGGGAGCCGCGCCAGGGTGAATTTTGCCGCACTCTCCTTTGAAAAGGGTTCTCCCCCAGCCCTCTTCCCCAACCTTCTCATCCTCCCTGCGGAGATAGCGGCCACCGTACCTTTCGCAGAGGGGCGACAACCTCAACGCCGCCGGCTGCGCAAAGTGTTCGCAGTCACCGCTGCCAGAACCACAGACCCAACCATTACGCCTTCCCACAAGGACGTATTGGCCTTGATCATAAGGTTAAGGCCGTTGAGGATGACAGAGAGGATGCTAGCGCCGAGGATGGTCCCAATCACCGAGCCCTCGCCGCCCATGAGATTGGCTCCGCCGATGACCGCCGATGCAATGGCGGAAAGCTCATAGCCAACGCCGCTAACAGGGTCACCCTGGCGAGTGTAAGCCGAATACAGGATGCCGGCCAGACCCGCGAAGAGGGCGCAGACACAGTAGGCTAGGGCCTTTATCGCCGCAACGTTTATACCACTCAGGCGCGTGGCCTCTTCATTGCTCCCGACGGCATAAATGTACTTACCGTAAGCCGTGCCGTCGAGGATGAACATCGCCACCGCCGCCACCACCAGCATAATCCACACCGGTACTGGCACGCCAAGCCAGGCACCATTGCCCAGGAAATTATACGGGTCCACAGTAACAGCTATCGGCACAGCCCCGGTCATGAGTTGGGCGGCCCCGCGAAGGATACTCATGGTGCCCAGCGTCGCCACGAAAGGCTGGAGCCGCACCCAGCCGACCAGCACGGAATGAACTAAACCGACGAAAAGCGAAAAGGCCAAACCTACAATCACCGCGACAGGCCATGCCCAGCCGGCCTTCATCATCAGGTGCGACGCCAGCACACCGACAAAGGCCAGCACCGACCCCACGGAAAGGTCAATGCCCGCCGTGATTATCACGAAGGTCTCCCCTATCGCGAAAATCGAGACAAGCGCTATCTGACGGGAGAGATTGGCAAGGTTAGTGGAGTCAAGGAAATGGCTGCGCGTCTCGCCACTGGAAAGGATGATTACCAGACACAGGGCCACCAGGGATGCAAAAGTTCCGACTTCACGCGACCGGGCAACGCGGCGCAATGTAGACAAGCTTCCGGCCACTTCTGCCAAGGTGACATCACCTCACGGTCGTCGGGTCCTGACGAAAAGCCAAAGAAGCCACCACAACGACGCTCTTTCTGGTGGAAACCCATTAAAAGGGGATGTCCCCAGGCCCCCTTCCCAAAATTTGTCTTGCTACTTCCACCACGCACGCCCTTTGACAAAACAGGCGCTGCAGTACGAAGACTCCCCGACTACTGTGCAGCTAATTCCATAATGGCCTGCTCGGAAAGCTGCTCACGCTCAAGAAATCCCGCCGGCTTGCCGGCCCTCATTACCAGCACGCGGTCGCACAACCCTATTAGCTCTTCCATCTCAGAAGACACCATGACTATTGCCACGCCCCTGGCAGCCAGGTCGCAAATGGTCTGATAAATATCATGCTTGGCGCCGACGTCTATGCCGCGGGTCGGCTCATCAAGCAGAAGAACCTTCGGCTCACTGGCCAGCCACTTGGCCAGAAGAACTTTCTGCTGGTTGCCGCCGCTGAGCATGCGCACGGGCTGGTCAAGAGAAGCCGCCCGCACGCCTACGCGCTGCGAGTACTCGGCCCCCACCGCGGCCTCGGCTTTTCGGCGCCGCACCAATCCCCCCGCGGCCAAGCGACGCAGAACGCTCAGGGCAACATTGTCCACCACCGACATCCCGAGCAGTAAGCCCTGCAGCTTGCGGTCTTCCGGCACCATGGCCACACCCATCCCCACGGCCGCCCAGGGCGTGCGAGCCTGCAGCCGCCGACCCATGACAAACACTTCGCCCGAAGCTCTCGCCTCAGCACCGAAAATTGCCCGCAGCAGCTCCGACCGGCCAGACCCTACCAGGCCTGCTATGCCGAAAATCTCACCTGCCCGCACAGAAAAACTAACTGGCTCTGTCAGGCCGTGCGCAAGCAGTCCCCTCACCTCAAGCACGACTGGCCCCAGTTGCACGACTTTCTTGGGGTACATGGTGTCTATGTCGCGGCCTACCATCATGCTCATTAGCTCGAGCTTGGTTGCCCCAGCAGCCTGGACTTCTCTCACCTTCTGCCCGTCACGCAGAACAACCACCCGGTCGGCTACCCCAAGTACCTCATCCAGCCGGTGGGAAATGTACAGGACCGACAAGCCGCGGTCGCGCAGCTCGCGAATCTTGCGCAGAAGCTCCGCCGCGTCGGTCTCAGTCAGAGAACTGGTCGGCTCGTCGAAGATTAACAGCCGAGCGTCCTCAGACAGGGCGCGGCCTATCTCGACAAGCTGGCGCTGAGCCAGAGGAAGGTCGCGGACTAGGGTCTCAGGGGAAACTTGCAGGCCGACAGCGCCAATGACTGCCATGGCCTGGCGGCGAAGGTCGGCGCGCCGGAGAAGCCTCACCGGCCCCGAAACAGGCTCCCGTCCGAGGAAAAGATTGTGTGCGACCGACAGATGCGGTACCAGATTCAACTCCTGGTGAACGACGGCTATCCCAAGCCGGCGAGCCGTCAGGACGCTGTCCACGACCACCGGCTGGCCCTCGAAATAAAGCTCCCCCGCGTCGGGACGATGAATGCCTGCCACTATTTTGGCCAGCGTGGACTTGCCGGCCCCATTCTCACCAACCAGCGCCACGACTTCTCCAACCCCAACGTCCAGGTCTACCTCACGCAGCGCCTGTGTGTGGTAGAAGGCCTTGGACAACCCACGCACTGAAAGCCGAGGAACGGACGCCATGGGCGCAGCACTCTTCTCCCCTGCTCCCACGACAAATCCCCGCGGCGGAGGATGTCGGGGTCGGGGCCTACCCCGAAACGTTAGGAACTCTCTATTCCCAGCTTCTTGAGACCTTCAAGATAGCTGTCCAGGGTCTTGGGAGTGATAACCTCGACGCCGGTGTCCACGACATTGTTTGGCTTGGGCAGGACCATCTGGACGGCGTCCACGCCGCACGTGACCATGTTGTAGAGGAGCATGACGGCGAGATAGCCGAAGTAGTAGGGCTTCTGGACAACGGTGGCGTCAATGAAGCCCTCGCGCAGGCTCTGGATGGTGGCTGGCTCGGCGTCGAAGCCTATGACAGTAATCTTGGCGCGTTTACCAGACTGCTTGACGGCCTCGGCGATGGCAGGAAGGTTGTACGACCAAAGCCCAATGAGGATGTTCACATCCGGCATGGCCTGGAGAGTATCCTCAACGTTGCGGCGGGCCTTACCCTTATCAGTGTTATCCTGCTTCACGTCCACGACCTCAATTTTGCTGCCGCGCAGGGCGTCCTTGAGGCCGTCGAGGCGGTCACGGGCATTTTGGGCCGACAGGGTGCCGACGAAGGCCACGGCCTTGCCGGACTTTCCGGCCATTATCTCCAGAAGCTTCTTGCCGAGGACGTGGCCAGCCCTGAAGTTATCGGTGCCTATATAGGCCATGCGGTCGCTGTCGGGAATGTCGGAGTCTATACAAACCACCTTCATGCCTTTGGCAACCAGGTCGTTGATGACGGGCTTGAGAGCCTCCGGTTCAAGGGGCGAAATGGCCAGGCCGTCCACACCTTGGGCGACATAGTTTTCGATAATGCGGCGCTGCTCCGCCACTCTGGCATTCTGGGGCCCCTGCCAGCTAGCCTCGCAGCCAGGAAGCCGCGAAGCGGCCTCCTTCATTCCAACCTCCATTGGACTCCAAAACGGCGCGACGGCATTGGTGACGATACCGATTTTGACCTTCTTAGGCGCTTGCACGGACGGCCCTGGCGAGGCCGGGCCGGGACTGGTTTCCGGCGCCTGCTGGGCTTGCTGAGTCTGCTGCTGGCAGCCGCCCAGCAACATAACAACAACGCCAACGGTCACCAACAAGGTGGCTCTGGACATCTCAATCGCCTCCGGAGCGCCGTCTTCTTAGCCTGTCGCGGGCTGCAGATCACCTAACATAATAGGCGCTTCCCGCCCGCCGGCCAAGACCCCGTCTCCGCCTGGGAGTATTCCGTTTACTCAGGACTTTGTTTCAGGCAGGGAAGACTCTGGCTGGAAGAATCAGTTAGTAGACTGTGGCAAGATCTGGTGTCGGCTTACTTGGACCAAGGAAACTTCGCAACCCTGTGGCGCCGACCTTTTACCCGCGGTTTCCTAAGGCCCCCGCAAGTAGGACCATGGCAAGTATCTCCCTGAGACTGTTGCAAAACTTACCTGGACGTAGCTCCATCTCCATGAACGGCACAGACTCGTGTACCTCTACGACACGGCCACCCGAGCGCTGGTCAATATGCGGGCAGGCTATACTGGATGGGAGCGACTCACACCCCGGAAAGAAGACTGTGCAACAGTCACCCTAGAGACTGTTGCAAAGCTCCCCTTGGCGTAGCTCCCAGTCCGTGAACGGCGCAGATTTATGCCGGCAACTTATGCTGGGTGGGAGTGGATCACCTGCGAAAAGAGGGTTTTGCAATAGTCACCATTAGGAAACCAAATAGCCCCAAGCGTGGCCGGTCGTTGACGCTACAGCGCACGCCGCCTATATTTCCGCTGGCCTCGGACGCCGGATGAATATACAAGGGCTGATAGTAGCCGTCGTGGAGCAGCCTGATGATCCGCATTAGGGCCGAGTATCTTCCCCAGGAAGGCCGCGCGGTAGGCCATCTTGCGCCTGAGCTCGCCGGAGCAGTGACGATAGCAACTTACAATGAAGCCGAGAACCTTCCTGAGCTGCTGGAGCGGTTGCTGGGGCTGGAGCCTCAAGTCGGGGTGGTGGTGGTAGACGACGCATCCCCTGACGGGACGGGGGAGCTTGGCGATGAATGGGCAGCACGGGTTCCCGGCCGGGTCGTGGTGATACACCGT
>JANZZA010000640.1 GCA_026419655.1 Armatimonadota bacterium
ATAACGGTCAGCAGATCGCAGGCCCGTGCCACCGGGGAGTCGGGGTGGGCGGTGATGCAGGCCGTGCGTGCGCCTCGGGCGCGGGCGGCCTCGACAATGGCCAGGGTGGTGCGCGTTTGACCTGACCCGCTGCCCACTATCAGCAGGTCACCAGGCCCTATGGCGGGCGTGGTGGTATCGCCGACCACCCACGCCTGCAGGCCAAGGTGTCCCAGCCGCATTGCCAGGGCCTGCATCATATAGCCACTGCGACCAGCGCCGTACACGAAAACTTTTGCCGCCTTGAGGATTGCCTCCACAAGGGCGTTTACTTCTGTCTCGTCTATCAGAGCTACGTCGCGGCGGATTTCTTCGGCTATGACCTGTTCAGGAGTCAGGCTGGTTTCGTTTTGCTGGGCCATTTTGTCCAACCTCCCTCGCCCGGGTTTCATTGCAAGGTTGGTGCATCCGGGCGCATGTCATACATTACTATACCTGCTAGAGGCTTTGGCCAGAAATAGGTGCCCTTCTGGGGCATCCGCTCGCCTGCACGGGCGACCCGCAGGACATCCTCGACACGAGTAGGGTTGCACAGAAGGGCCATGGCCGCCCGTCCCTCATCCACATCGGCCAGGCACTGAAGCGGGTCACGCTCGAAGTATATGTTGCCCCGCCCGCTTGTTTTCGCCAGGTCTTCAGTTTGTCCTAGCAGGCCCCGGATGGCAATGGCGTGCAGGAGAGCCACATCCAGGTCTTGCTGAGTTTCGCTCAGGCCCTGGCCGTAAAGTTTCAGGGCCGTGTTTTTATCTCGGAGCCGCAGCGCCACGGCGTAGCTGCGGCCCCAGTAAGCCCCAAACACGTGACTGTCGTGCTGCTTGCTCGCCATTAGGTCCAGCAGCTCATTTACTGCGCGGCGGCGCTGGTCGGGCTGGTGTTGGACGGCCACAGGTATTATGTCGAAGAACTCAGCCGCCTTAGCCTCGAAGTTACGTAGCAGTTCTTGGGGTAGGTGGCGTACCATGCGGTGGGCTGGCAGGATTGTCAATGACCGGTGAGCCACGTTGCACAGAAACATCGTTGTATACTCCCACGGGGCATCCTCGATGCCGGGATAGGCTTCTCTCATGCGGTCGCGGTAGGTCACGGCTGTCTCGTAACGATGGTGGCCGTCGGCAATGACGATAACGGTATCACTGAAGGTCTTGCGAGCTTGCTCCAAGCCCTCGGGGTCATCAACCTTCCACATCGTGTGAGTTATGCCCTGCTCGTCGGTGAACCGCCATAGCGGCTCGCCCATGTCCTCGCGCAGGACTTGTTCGAGCTTTTTAGTGGGGTCATCGTAGATGCCGAAAATCTGGCTGAAGCTGCACGAAGTTGCCAAGGACAGCCGCAAGCGATCTTCTTTGGGTTCGGCGAGGGTGCCCTCGTGGGGAAGGATGGTGCCCTGACCGAGGGGCTCGATTTTTACTGCCAGCACTATACCTCGACGCCTCACCAGGTCGTTGCGTGGTGGTGGTGCCTGATAGAGCTGCTCGTAGATGTGCACAGCAGGCTTTGGGTCGTAGGTCAGAACGCCGTCAGCTCGCCACTGGTCCAGGAGACGTGCCGAGGCCCCGTAGTCGCGCTCATCGGGGGGAGTGCCCACCGGCTGGTCGCCGAGGTCCAGGCGCACGACATTATATTCCGACCGCGCCACCAGCTCCTGGCGCATTGGTTCACTTATAACGTCATAGGGTGGAGCAAGCACACTGCTTATGTCGCCTATGCGGTCCAGGTTGTAGTGCAGGCCGCGAAAACCTCGTACTTGTGCCAAGGCCACATGCTCTCCTGTATGGTTTGGTGCCGGTGCTGGGCCAGCCGCAGCCGAACAAAGCAGGCGGCCGCCCCATTGAGGTTTCGTAGTGCTTGGGCGCAAGGGGCTACCACCTGACCCTCCCGCCGCGCTGCCTCACCGCCCGTCCGCGCTGACGCTAAACTACTTTGTATATCTTCTGGCGTCAAGGGAGCAGCCTGGCAACCAAAAATTTTTGCTGAAGTTTGCCGCGCACCACCGACAGGTTGGCTCTCACGTGTCTTCTCAGCGCTTTCTTTCCTGAAAGTCATAGGATCCACTTTCACCCGGCTGTGTTGCCAACCTGTCCTATTTGATTGTGGCCGAAGGATGCCTGTGGGCTAATCGGCTGCCTCGGCAGACATCATCTCGGGGCAGCAGTCCAACAGCCCCGCTAGCCGAAGACCCAGTTCGTGCCCAGGCCTGAATAGGTAATTGATGAAGGCCACGGCCTCCTTGAGCGAGGCGCAGTTGCTAGTGCCTAGAGGCCTGTCCGGCTAGTAGTTCATGATAGAGAGCCGCGATATCACGGGCCATTCTCTCGTCGGTGAACAGTTCACGGGCACGAGCAAGCGCAGCCTCGCCTAGCCGCTGCCGAAGACTCTCGTCCACGAGCAGCCGCTCAATTGCTTCCGCAAGCGCCTTGCTGTCCCTCGGCGGCACCAAAAGCCCCGTCTCCTCGTGCACCACTGCCTCGTCCACGCCCGGGAGGTTTGAAGCGACAGTAGGTATGCCCAGGAAGGCCGCCTCGATGATGCACAGCCCGAAGCCCTCTATCTCGGTGGACGGCAGCACGTGCAAGTCCAGAACCTGCATCACGTCCGGCACATCTGACCGCCAGCCCACGAACATCACATTGTCCTGCGCCTCAAGCCTTCGGGTTAGGTGGCGAAGGTGTGGAAGCTTCGGACCAGTACCGATGATTAGGCACCGCAAGTCAGGCCAACGCGGGCGCAGTTGTGCTATCGATTCGATAAGGTACCGGTGGCCCTTGCGCTCGACCAAGCCGGCCGCGACTCCAACAGTGCGCAGTTTCGGTGGCAGGCCTATTTCTTGGCGGATCTGAGCTGGCGTGCGCAGGGTATCAAAGCGTTTCGCTGAGATGCCGTTATAGATCACGCGGAGATTGGACTCCGCCGGTAGGTGGCGCCGAAGATGGTCGGCCACGCCATGAGTAACTGCCAAAACGACGGTCGCCCCACGATACCAGCGCGGAGAGTTCATTGCGTGCACATGGGCGACGGACGGAATGCCAAGCCGTCTGGCTGCAGCGATGCCGTGGACACTGGCTGACGACAGGTGCGTGTGAAT
>JANZZA010000629.1 GCA_026419655.1 Armatimonadota bacterium
CAACGAAGGCGTGTGCGTAGGGAAAAGTGTTGGCCAGCGTCGTTTTGGCGCGCGAGTGCATGGCGTCACAGATGGCCTTGTAAAGCTCGTAATGAGCAAAGCCAGCTAGCTGGCAGGGCGCCTCGGCCTGGAAGCTCGGCACCAGGGGCAGGTCTGCCGTGGCCCAGTGTTCCCGGCGGAAGTTTTCGGCCTCGCCAAAGCTGCCGCCCGTGTACCCAACGCTGTCAATGTATGCTCCATCCACCCGAGGGTCGTTGAGGGCTGGAATGCCCTCATAGTCAAACCACAGGCTCGCCCGGTTTGGCTTTGCCAATTCCGGGTCGCCGTTGCAGTTCACCGATACCCGGTCGGGTGGAGCCGGCCAGTACGAGGTCATTTCGCCCTCGCGGCCTATATAGCTGTTCAAAAGGGCCTGCGCGATTTCGGCATCGGGAAGACGTTTTGGCTGCGACCAGAAGGGATAGTCGGTAGTCACAGTTGCCGGTTGAAGCGCCCGCTCCATCGTAGTTGCCAGAAATCCCTTCGCGTCGAAGTGCCTCTTATCGTCGTAGTGGTTCGTCTTCTGCCACAGCGCGCAGGGCTCAGCGTAGGTGAAAGAATAGCCGCCATGGGCGTCATCGAAGACAACCCTTGGTTCGTCGTAAGGCTCCTGCTCGTGAAACACCAGGCCAAGTTCTTCAGGATTAGGCACCTCAGTGTTGACCCACAAATGCCACAAACCTTCGCGCTCCACACGCTTCACGAAAAACTCGGGGTACATGCGGTAGTATTTCTCCGCTGCAGCACGCATGCCCCATTCCGGTCTGGACAAGACAGCCAGGGCCAGGCAAAAGCTTGCCCGCGACGGGAACTTTTGGGTGGTCGGCGAAAGCCCTAGCTCCACGCGCACAGCCAGGTACTTGCGTTGTGCGGTATAGTCGTACATCCACGACATGAGCCGCGGCCAGTCGAGGGGCCGGGCGAGCATCAGGCCATGTTTCTGTGTTGACAGAGACGCCCACGGATAGGGCGCTGAAAGGTGGCGGCCGTGTTTTCCGCCGGGTCCGAGAACTATGCTGTTGTGATAGCGACCTTCTTCTGATATTTGCCGGTGCTCGTTGAGGCCGTCGCCCCAGAGCCATCCCTTTGCGTTCAGAGGGAATACCCACATCAGCAGTATGGCCCGATCCTGGCCGCGTTCGTCGGCCAGTTCGCCGCGCACGGTTATGCGGTCGGCAGCGCTTTCAAACTGCACCTGCAGCCTCAAACCGAGGTCTTCGCACCTCAGCATCAGAGTGCCATCCAGGCGCGGGCGCTCCGCCGCCTGGAAACGAACATATTTTGGCTCTTGAGATATGTCCCGGGCATAAAAGCCACCATATGTGGCCGCATCCTTTGGGCTTACAGCGGCGTTGCCAAGCTTCACTTGAAGGGCGGCGGCATGAGCATCGAAGGTGACCTGCAGGCCATCGTACGTCCGGGTGGTTACCCGGCCCAGGTCGGGCAGAGACCGAGCGGTCGTCAGTGCGTCAAGGAGTACTTTGTCCACGGCCGTGGCGACGCGATGAAACCGCCCGCCCTCGGCAATGTCGAGCCGCAGGTTGTCGAACATCGCGCCTCGCAGGCCACCACCGCTTGCCGCTGAGAAGCAAATGCTTCCCGGCTCGAGGAGCTGGTCATGGGGAAGCCATTCACTGGCGGCGACCGTCTGGCCGTCCATGCCGCGCACAGTTAGCCGTACTCGCTCGGGCTCGTCTTCTACCATGACCCGGTACCAGGTGTCAGTCTGGAGACCGTCCGCTATCCAGCGCGGCGCCCATCCGCCCTCGTAGGTTGTCCAGACGGCGAAAGCGCCCCTGTCAAATTCAAACCACCAGGCGTTTTGCGAGCCATAGGGGTGGAACACCACAAGTCTATATCCGCCTGCTTCTTCGCCGGGTTGAAAGAAGTCAAAGCTCAACCGATACGGAGGCGCCGGCTTGACCCTGGTTCCCATGCCCTTGTCGCCGCGCTCGGAGCGAAAGTGTACCGCCTTTCCGCCGTCGCGAGGGTCGAAGAGAGGACCAGGGCCTTCGGGCGGAAATAAAACCCACTTCGCCGGGTCAATCTGGCCAGCGTCAAAGTCGTCCTGGAGCACGGTGACCCATCGCTCGGCCGCAAAGCCGACCCCATCAGCCGCTGCTCCAAACAGGAAAACTACTGCGACGGTCAAAGCCACGAACCCGGTCATTCGTCATCTCCTTTCAGACCAGGTCGTACGGGTGCTCGCCTTTTCGTCAGCTCAAAGCCGGCCGTGTTTATTTCTGCTTCTCGTTGTCCAGGCCTTCTCGGAGGATACACTTCGCGGGGCCAGAATAAGTCTTTCTAACTGCTCCGAAACCGGCGGGAGTGGTTATTTACAGGGTACTGGCACTGAGGGAGCCGCGTCAGTTCTTGGACACACCGAGGTGATACACGGATGGACGTGGGCGAGGGCAAGTGTGTATGGCTTTTCCCGGACGGGGACCTGCCGTCACCGGGCGATCCAGGCCTGCCTCTCGAGGGCCACGAGTCGCTCATCGTCTTGAACACCGGCGACCAGGACGCGCGGATGGAGCTGGACGTGTTCTTCACCGACCGCGAGCCGGAATTGGGCCTGAAGCTTTCTGTGCCCGCGCGGCGCGTGCGATGTTTTCGCCTTGATAAGCCCGTGGGTGACCAGGCCTTTCAAATACCGTATGGGCAATATGCTCTGCGGCTTCGCTCTGACGTGCCTGTGGTGGCGCAAATTGGCCGCGCTGACGTGCGCCAGCCGAATCTTGCGTATTACACAACCCTTGGGTATCCGGCTGAGTAGCTCTCGGACGGCCACCTACCGGCGCGGCGGTGTGAAACAGGGCCGCCGCTGCCGTAGCAGGGGATGATGGTCGCCGGTACACCTCAGCGTACGTTGAAAGTGTAGAAAGTTTGGGAAGGGGGCCTGGGGGACAACCCTTTTCAAAGGGTTTCCCCCAGAGAAGTAGTTTGAGCAGTTTTTTTGCGGTGGGGCGGTTGGAGGGAAAACCGGGTCTTGGGCATCGAAGACCTCGCGGACTAGAGGGGGTTAGGCATGCACGAGCCAAAGTGGTGCATATTTTACGATGTTCACACTATGCCGGCGTGTCCTGACGTGGGCGCTGGCTTCGACCCGGAGGCCTTCGCTGAGCGCATCAAGGCCTGCGGCGTGGACTACATTGTCTTCCATGCGCGCTGCAATCTGGGCATGGCCTATTACAACACTAAGGTCGGCATTCGACACTATTCGCTCACTTACGACCTTTTCGGCGCGCTGGCGGAGGCCTGCCAGGCCCGGGGCATAGCACTCACGGCGTACGTCAACGTGGGACTGAGTCATGAGGAAGCTTTGCTTCACCGTGACTGGTGTGTAGTCAGCCCTGAAGGGTACGTGTATCGTCCCGACCGGCTGGACCATTTCTTCCGTCTTATGTGTTACAACACACCTTACGCCGACCATGTGCTCGAGATGATTCGGGAGATCGTTACTGGCTACCCGGTTGCGGGGCTCTTTCTGGACTGTTTCCATCAAAGCCCTTGCGTGGGCGTCGAGTGCGTGCGCGAGATGAAGGCCCTTGGCATGGACTTTCAGGACCCGCGGCAACTGGCCGAATTTGCACACATGTCCCAGCTTCGCATGGCCCGGCGCATCACCGAGACAGCAACTGCCATCAAGCCCGACCTGCTCATTTACTTCAACGGCGTCGCCCCTGAAGACCAGCAGGACCTTGGTACTTATCTGGAGTACGAGTGCTTGCCTACGGGCGGGTGGGGCTATGATGCGCTGCCTGCCTGGGGCCGGTATCTGCGCACGCTGGGCAAACCTGTGCTCAATATGACCGGCCGCTTCCACAAATCCTGGGGCGATTTTGGCGGCATCCGCACGGAAGCCAGCCTGGAGTACGATATCCTTCACGGCCTGGCCCTTGGCATGCGCCCAACCATCGGCGATCATTTCCACCCGCGCGGCGATATTAACAACGCCGTCTTCGACCTCATCGAGCGCATTTATCGCCGCTGCCAGAAGCTCGAGCCGTGGCTGGATGGCGCCAGGCCGCTTTCCGAAATAGGCGTTGTAGCGCCTCAGCCTGGCTTTTCTTACACCGACGGCGCCGGCTTTGGCCGCAGCCAGAATTCTGTCAAGGGTGCTGCCAGGATGCTGGCTGAGCTCCGTGCCCAGTTTGATGTCCTCTCGCCGTATCGCTCCTGGGAGGGCTACCAGGTACTGGTCCTGCCAGACGAGGTGTTGCTGGAGGAAGAATGTACCAAAAAGATCCGGCGTCACCTGGACGCCGGCGGCTGCATATTGGCCAGCGCGTGGTCTGGGGCCGATGCAGACAAAACGCGCTTTGTCTTTGAGGAGTGGGGCGTGCGCCTTGAAGGACCAAGCCCCTACGACCCGGCCTATGTGCTGGGCGGCGCGGAGCTGCGGCAAGTCCTGCCCGACATGCCCCTCACGCTGTATCAGCCGGGGGTCGAGGTTTCTGCCCAGCCGGACACCCACGTCCTGGCCGAAATCATAGCGCCTTACTACAACCGCCACTGGGACGGCGAGCACGGATTCGTGTACTTGCCCCCAGACCGCACCACCGGCAAACCGGCGGTGACCCTATGCGGCCCGGTGGCTTACCTGAGCCATCGTGTTTTCGCTTCCTACTATCTTGACGCCCAGGTGCCCCTTCGGGACATGGTTGGCTGGCTCCTCGACAGGCTGTTGCCGAATCCACTGCTCCGCGCTTGGGGATTGCCTTCCTTTGGGCGGGCGACGGTCACGGCTCAGCCCGGCCGGCGCATCGTTCACCTGCTCTGCTATGTCCCTGAGCGGCGAGGCCCGACGATGGACATGATTGAGGAACCGGTCGAGATGCGGGACGTACGGGTGGCTCTGCGCCTCGATAGCGTCGAACCCGCCCGCGTGTACCTGGCTCCGTATGGGGAGGACCTGCCCTTCCGCGTCAATGAGGGATATGTGGAGACCGTAGTGCCGGTTGTCCCGGGCTACGCCATGATAGTATTCGAGTAAAGGCCTCGCGGAAGACGCGTTGAGGGGCCCGGCTTGGTTGCCCACAGCGGATAGCTGCTGCGTAGCTTGATCCAAGACGGGCCGACTTGCTTGGCGAGCGTTAAGTCGCAAGCGGGAAGGCACACAGATTCCGTGCAGAGCACCATCAAGTTCGTCGTTTTGCCTGAGTCATGCTGACTTTCTTGCCCGTTGGGCGCCTGTCTTTGACAGTTCTCTGGACCTTCGCTGGCCTGGCATGAGACTTTCTCTATCGTTCTTGTGCTGACCTTTTCATATAGCGTTTTGTGATTCCATCCGGCTGCGTCTTTTACTTGTTTGATGTGGAGCGGTCTTGGTCCTCAAGCCAGCGTGTTGTCGGCCCGGCCTGCTTACGGCGCTGCGCCTTTTCGGTCGGAAAGGGGAATAACGAAGCTGAAGCGTGGCTCTTGCGTCCAGCGGGCAAAGCGCGGGTCTGTAGCCCAGTGCACGTAAGTGTCTTGGATTTTAGAGGCCAGGTCGTGCGTCACGGTCTGCCGGCCGTCTTGAGAGATAGTTATCGTCCCACCCAACGCGCCGCTTCTGTTTAGACGCAGTGTGACCGTCCTGTCGCCCGTTGCGACGGTGACGACGAGGGCGCCGGTCTCTTGACCGGCGTTTGCCTGGCATGGTTGCAGACCTTCACTGCCGACAGTTAGCACCGCCAGGAATTCGACCTGCCCCGCAAGGGCGACCGGGTTGCCTGCTGCTTCTGCCTGGAGGAACTGCTGGCCCTTCCACTGGTAGGAGGGCAGGGGCTCCTGGGTGGAAAGTTTCACGTCTCGCGGCAACAAGAATTCTCCTGCAAGGGCTGAGCTTCCGGCTCTGACGCCGAAACGCCGCCCATCGAGGGAAAGCTCCGGCCCCGTCGCGGCTATCCAGCGGCAGGGCGCGCCCTGGGGTCCGGGAACCGCGCGGTCATACACCACCACGACGTCGGGCTTAAGAAAAAGCACTTGGCGGATGTGTTCTCGTGCTTCCTCAATGGGCCAGGCGTTGGTGGCGTCGCCGGCCACATAGTCGTATTCGGGGCGCGTCTCATAGGCGACAATTTTGCCCTCGCCGGCGAAAAGTGTCTCTGTGTGACCATGCATGTTAACGCCGCCGCCCCAGCCGTTCTCGGCGGGTGCATAGCCGTGAAGTCGCCGTTCCCGCGCAATGTATGTCCATGCAGCCGGAGAGAAGCGGTTTATGAGCGCGTACTCCTCGGCGCGGGGATGTTGCAGGTTTATTCGCCAGCGTTCAATCCACCTGTCGCCGAAGACCACGGTATTGCCCCAGGAGGGTGTATTATTGCCGTCGTCGCCCCACAGGGCAGGCGTGCCCAGCAAGAACTCCCCGGCGCGGATAACAGTTAGGTGGCCAGGCTGATGTCGGGTGGTATGGTCGCGGGCGCCGCACCAGAAGGCCACTTCCGTAGCGTTTTTGTCCCACCCGGAGCGCATGGCCGCCAGTCCCTGGACGTCGAAAAGGGCGGTCGGCGGTAGTTCGTCACGGCTGACGGTCGGCGCATCGGGGTCATACCAGCCCAGGGCCAGGGCCAGAGGCACAGCCACGCCGGTATTGAAGTGGTGTGGGCCGCCCACGAGAGGCCCCGTCAGCGGCATGCCCTTTAGCGCCATCAGCTCGTCCACGGCCTGCGCCTCCGGTGCAGGCAGCTCACCGTCCAGCTTCCGTACCCATTCGTCCCATGGATACTCGGTCTTGTGTAACGGATGGTCGGTTATGGCGCCCATCACCCACCGCCATGGTTCTCCGCCCGGGCGCCTCATTGCTGGCAGCAGGCGCCGTACATCGGAAATCGGGTCGGCGTAATACATGAAAGTGAGGTAGCCGCGCAGAAAGGTATTCTCGAAGAACCTGTCCTCGCCCAGGAAGTTGCTTGTGAAAAGGAGGCTCAGGAAGATGCCCTGCGTCGGACAATAACATCCGCTCCAGGGATTTTGCCACAACGTCCCGCCGCGCGTGCCTTCATGGGTCTCAAAGTAGCGCTCGAAGTTTGTCTGCAGCGTGGCTATTCTGTAGACCAGCGCACGGTCCGAGGGCGACAGGGGCTCCTCTAAGCTCACTAGAGTCCAAGGGAATACGTTCATGTCGCCGCGTCGCTCGGCGAAAAATTTCGTCAGTGGCAGTTTTGCCCGCAAATCGTCCGGGGCCATGTCCACCAGAGCCGCCTCGGCCCCAGGGAAGAATGGGCCGTGATAGTGGTACTGGCAGTAGTAGCTGGTTGATGGCTTCTCCCAAAGCGGTCTCAGGGCGGCCTCCAGGTCCTCGCGGTCGGCCCCAGGAATGTATCCGGCGGCAAAGGCCACGGCCAGCATTCTCGCGCCAAGCTCATACATCCGCCACCCGTATATCTGTCCCGGATTAGGTGCATTTGGGGGCGCTGCGGTCGCCAGCTCTTCTCTTGTCAAGCCGTTGGGCAGAAAACGGTCGGGAAAGAGGCCTTCTTTGCGGCACATGCGGGCAAGCCAGTCTGCGTAGCGCTGAAACAGCCTGGGGTGTCGAGCTATTCGCTCACGGATTCCTGGCAAGTCGTCCTTGCGGAAGAATAGCCTGGGGTGTGCTAACTTCGGCAGGCGTACGAAGCGTACTTCTCTTGTCAGGCTGCCATAAGGGGTCTTGAGCCGGGCAATCAGCGTGAAGCGGCCGGTTTCTCGAGGTGCAAAACGGATGGTTGCCTTTGCTGGGCGCCCTCGTGCCACCTGCAAACACAGCGGCCCGTAGGTAGCCACTGGTTGGTTGAGGTAGTTGAGCAGCTCTGTGCTCAGCTCCACCGTCTCCGGCTCAGTGAGGCGGCTCCTTACCTCCACGGTGAATCGCACTGGCTCTGTATGGTAGAAGACTCCATGATAGGCCCCGGACGGCACCCGAGAGTGCAGGGACCACGGCTCTGGCCGCGTCTGCAAACTGAATACTGGCTCTGCCATCCGGGCTACCTGAAGGCCGTCCAGGCGCACGCACTGACCGCGAGCAGTGACGGTGATTTTGTGTACACCCGGTCCCACCGTGATTCTGGGTGCATTCCAGCGCCAGTATTCTTCCGTGTCGTTGACGAGCAGCACGTTGTCGTCGGGCCGCAGCCATATATTGCGCGTCCAATCGAGCTCAGCCCCGTCATCCAGGCGATAGGTTATTGAGCCTGGGAGATCGCCTTTTTTCAGCGGTCGGTCAGGAAAACCCTGGTAATCGGCTACCGTACTTGCATCTACCAGCTTCTCTCCAGCCTGCAGCACAAGCTGGTTGTCGCCGCGGCAATCAACGACCTGCGTGCCAACTTTTACTTTCACAAAAGCTCGCTTGGGTGCTGCGGCCGCGAGCCAGTCCGGCGCAGCCCTTACAGCGCGCGTCCGCAAATCCACCAGCGCTGGCGCCGGCTCCACTGCCACCCTGGGCGTGAGCGCGACGGGAATCTCGTGAGCGGACAGCAGCGGCCACCAGCCTGTCGCGGGCATTCCCACGTATCCCACCCCTCGCGGCGTCCACTCCAGGGGCACAGTTTTGACGACTGCCTGCTTGCCCAGGTCCACCACAGCCAGTTGGCGCGTCGCCCGGCAGGTCACGAACAGCCTATTTATTGGCGTCGGCGGCACCAGTTCCGGCCGCTGCAACGCCACCGTGCCAACCACAGCCACACCGCACGGCCCACCGGGCACGCTAATTTCCCTTGTCATCTCCAGCTTTTCCAGGTCTATCACAATCACCCGGTTGCGGGCTGCGTCCGCTGCGTAAGCGGACTTCTTCTCAGCGTCAACGAGCAGGTCTGTTGGATGTCCGCCCACCGCAATCGCCTTCACCAGGCTCATGGTGGCTGCGTCCACGACGCCAATTTTCCCGGCTGCGGGCGCTGTGAAGAGGACATGATTGCCATGGAGAGCAAGCCTTTCCGGACCTGGCCGTGCGAGACCTGCTGAGGCCTGGCCACCGGTGCGCGCCGCCGTAACGAAGGACACATCAAGGTCTCGCGGCTGTCCCTTCTCCCACATGCGAAGCACGTGGGGCCGGGGGCTGTCGAAGGTCCGTTCCCCCGCCCACGTGACTGAGCGCCGTACTTCGCAGACCCGGTATTGTTGTTCGTCAGCCGGCACTTCGGCGAGGGTTCGCACGTCGAAGGTGCGCTGCTGAAACCGCACCAGGGCTCTGTCGGGAGATTCCGGGTATGCGGCTACGCTTATCGGCGGCGCAGGCAGACCCACCGTAGTGACTATTCGCGTCCGGGCAGGATCAACGACGCACAGGCATCCTCCGGTCCTGCATGCCACCAGAAGCAGTCCTTCGCTGAGCGCCAGCGACCACGGTTCATGCGGAGTTTTCACCGATACAGTGGCTTTGCGGGCGCCAGCGTCTACGAAAACCACGCGGTCGCCCAGACCGTCCGCCACGTAAAGACGCCCTTTTGCTTCATCCGCCACCATGTCGGTCAAGTATCCACCGATTGAGATATGTCCGACGATCTTGCCGGAGAGCGGGTCAAAGATTCCCACTTGGCCGGCCGCAGGTGCTGTGAAAAACACCAGGCCTTTGCAGGCGACCACCACGTCGGGCCCAGGCAGCGCATCCAGGGGATAGGGGAAACGTCGGGCTGCGCGGCGTTCGCCGCTGCGCCACCACAGCGGCTTTATTGCAAGATTCATGGGCTGGTCGGCGCGGAAGGTGAATTCAAGCCTTGCACCTTCGCCGGTAGCTTCCATGTATTTCCCGCCGCTGGCGAGCACATCGGAAATCTCGCGCCACGACCCGTGGCCCACTGCCGCCTCGGCCTCCCACGTCCTCCATTCCTCGCCGGTGGGCACCCGGAAGACGGCATGGGCGGGCGTGAGCCATGCAGCAGCTCCAGCACAAAGCGCTGTCACAATTAACACGCGCCGAACCGAAGCAGCTTCCCTGACCCTCATCGCAGCTCACCACCGGGCGGTACTTGCCCCGATAATTTCTGGGCGGTGCGGCTGACCCCGTGGGCGGACCGGGTTGCCAGCTCTCCTCGCACACCGCCCTAGCCAAAGCGGGAGATGGACCTTCCCGGCGTCCGGTTCACCGCCGCGCCAGCCTTGTTACGACGGCAAACCAGGGAATCCTTCACGCCCTCGAGCAGGAGCAGGATGGTCTGCGTAGTTGGGCGCGGCGGCCGCAGAGAGGGAGAAGGGGCTTCCGAAGGAGGTTAGGGGTAAAACACTTTTTGAACCGTAGTCATTAGCAACGTGAGCCATCTTTGTGGACAAGGCAGGGTTTTCGGTGCAGCCTTCTCGTCTCAAATGGTCATCCTTCCTTACGGAGATTCGTCATCACCCATCTCCCCGCAAACTAGCGATGACGCCGCCAGGTCTTGCCACCCGTTGACAGTGTAAGGGGCTGTTGAGAAACCTTCTCAAAGGGGACTGTTGCGAAGCTCACCTGGACGTAGCCCCCGGCCCGTGAACGGCACAGATTTATGCGGGCAACTTATACCGGGTGGAAGCGACTCACCATTGCAAAGAATGTTTTGCAACAGTAATCAAAGGGTTTCCCC
>JANZZA010000167.1 GCA_026419655.1 Armatimonadota bacterium
GCTCCCGCAGTCGAAAATCACTGCGCATTCTTGTGCCATAAGCTATCGCCCCTCACTGTCTTGCGCTGGCAAGGATGAGAATCGCCAAAGCAAGTTTCCTGCGCCGAGCCGTCAGTCCTGCATCTAGGCGGGCCAGGCCGAGCTTGCAAGCATGGTGGGAGCGCGACAAGAGGTTTGGAAGGAAGGCCGGAAGAGGATCCTTTACAGAGGGCTTTGCCAGGCAAAGCTTTTCTGTAGACTTTCCTGTCGTTGTCGGCAGCCCAAGTGGGCAGGAACTTGAGGAGACTGTTGTAAAACTCGCCTCGACGTGGCCATCAGTCCGTGTAAGACGCGGGTCTGCGCCCGCAAGTTAGACTGCCTGGGCGCGACTCACTCGTGAAACGGTGGTTTTGCTACAGTCACCTGAGGGAAGGGAGATGGGCCTTAGCTGTCGGTTTCGTTGCCATAGGGTGGCGCTCGCTGGTATGCTGAGGAAACAGGAGCGGAGGGCGAGGGGCGCAGAATGAGGCCAGTTGCCGAGGTAATTGGAATCATACCAGCTAGGGGTGGTTCCAAGGGCGTGCCGCGGAAGAATGTTCTTCTTCTGGCGGGCAAGCCCCTGATTGTGTGGACCATAGAGGCAGCCTTAGCGGCCGAGACGGTGCAGCGAGTGGTAGTTTCCACCGATGACGAAGAGATTGGCACGGTAGCTGCACGGGCTGGGGCGGAAGTCATCTGGCGGCCTGCGGAACTGGCTACCGATACGGCGCCCACTGAGCCGGCCATATTCCATGTGCTTGAAGAGCTTGCCCGAAGAGAAAGCTACTGTCCCGACGCAGTGACTCTGTTGCAGTGTACTTCGCCGCTGCGCGGCGCCGACGTCATTGACGCGGGCGTGCGGAAGCTTTTCGATACTGGCTGCGACGCTGTGATGGCGGTCACGCCCATACAGCACTGGTATCTCGCGGGTTACGTGGAAAGCCCTGATATCTTCGTGCCTGAGTACGACTATGCCCGGCGGCCTCGGCACCAGGATATGCGGCCGAAGTACCGCGAAAATGGTGCGCTTTACGTCACCCGCCGCGAGGCTCTTTACCGTTACGGAAATCGCCTGGGCGGGGATGTACGGGTAATCATCATGGACCCTGTACGCTCGCTGGACATTGACACGGCCGAGGACTTTGCGCTGGTCGAGGCGGTGCTGCGCGGTCTGGGACGCTGACAGGGCCTCCGTCACCTGGCACACCGGGCAGTCCACAGGGACGCTACACAGTTGACAGCCTGGGCCAGATGCGAGTGCTGATGAAGTATGGCCGGGCTCAACCGGGGAAGCCTCCCGAGCGACCCTAATAATCGGCAGAGGGCTGAGGATGCTGAACGAAAAGCCTTACATAGAAATTCGCGGCCGCCGCGTTGGACCAGGCGAGCCGGTCTTCTTCATTGCCGAGATTGGCATTAACCACAACGGTAACCCGGAGCTTGCCCGCCGCCTGATTGACATCGCCGCCGAAGCCGGAGCAGACGCCGTCAAGTTTCAGAAACGTAATCTCGCCCAGGTCTACACGCCCGAAGTTCTCGAAGACCTCACGACCCAGGATAAAGAGCTTCAATATGTTGTCACCTGGCTGCAGCAGGCGGAGCTTTCCGACGACGTCTTCAGGGAGCTGGCAGAGTACGCGCAGGGCAAGAACCTGGAGTTTCTCTGCAGCCCATGGGACCGCGACAGCGTGGACTTCCTGGAGTCGCTGGACCTCGCGGCGTACAAGATAGCTTCCGCGGACCTGACCAATCTGCCCCTGCTGGAATACGTCTTGCGCACTGGCAAGCCGCTTATCGTCTCGACAGGGATGAGCGACCGGCGGGAAATTCAGACTACAGTAAGGTTCCTAAAGGACCGCGGGGCCAGCTTCGCCCTGTTGCATTGTCAGAGCACCTACCCGGCGGCCTTCAAGGACGTCAATCTACGCGCGATGCTGGCCTTGCAAGAGTATGGAGTGCCGGTCGGGTACTCGGGCCATGAGCGCGGGATTGCGGTGAGCACGGCTGCGGTGGCTCTGGGCGCGTGCATCATCGAGCGGCACGTGACCCTCGACCGCACCATGCCCGGCCCTGACCATGCTGCCAGCCTTGAGCCGCCCGGCCTCCAGAAACAGGTGCGCGATATTCGCATCCTGGAAATAGCCCTTGGGTCGGACCAGCGCTCGATGTCACGAGGGGAAATTCTTACGCGCCATGCTCTGGGCAAGAGCCTGGCGGCAGCCCGGGAGATACCGGCCGGCAAGTCCATAGAATGGGATGACTTGACTGCTCTCAGTCCAGGCGCTGGGGTGTCTCCTCAACGCGCGCTCGAAATCATCGGCAGGCCGGCCCCGCGACTTCTACGAGCAGGTGAGCATTTCCGCGAGAGTGACATCACTGGACGTGACCCAGCGGCCACCGCTGCTGCCTTTGCCTATCCCTGGGGAGCCGTAGTGCGATTCCATGACTGCGCTGCGCTGGCCCGCGAATTATCCCCTGATTTACTGGAGTTCCATTTGACCGACATGGACCTCGACGCAGGCTTGCCAGCCGACCTGCCAGTGTTGGACCGTGCTCTGGCCGTTCACTGTCCCGAATATTACCACGGCCGCCTGCTGGACCTTTGTTCACCGGACGAAGACCTGCGGCAGTGGAGCGTGGGCGTCCTTGAGCGGGTGCTTGACCTCACCCGGTCGCTAAAAGAGTATTTCCCTGAGTCCGGTGCGCCCGTCATAGTGGTGCACCCAGGAGCGATGAGCTTTGACGGCTTTGTGATTGACAATGGGGCCATGGCTGAGGCCTTCGCCCGCTCCGTTGAGGACATTGGGCAACCGGAAGGCGTGCGAGTGGCCTACGAAAATCTGCCGCCATATCCGTGGTATTTCGGCGGACAGTGGTACGGCAACTACTTTTGTGCAGCCGAGGAAGTGGCGGAAGCTTGCAGCCAGTTAGGCATTGCTCTCTGCCTTGACATTTCGCACGCTCAGCTATGGTGCCGGCACGCGGGGGCGGACCTTGCCTGGTACGTGGAGACGGTACGGCCGTGGGTGGCTCATCTTCACGTTGCTGACGCTTCGGGGGTGGACGGCGAAGGGCTGCAGGTCGGGACCGGAGAGGTGGACTTTGAGCGAGTCTTGCCCCTCCTGGTCAGCCTCGGTCTACCAATGGTCATGGAAATATGGCTGGGCCACCACAGCCAAGGGGAGGGCTTCGCTGTGGGGTTGGGCAGGCTGGCCGAAATCGCCACGAAGTTGGGGCTTCCCGGGACCCGGCGGTGAAGGGAGCGCGGCCTTTCGAGGAGACCGCCGAGTCCGCTCACCGATGAGAAATAACAGCACCGCTACCCTTCTCGTCCGCGACTACGGCAGCCCAGACTGGGGCCGCCCTTCGTGCTGGCGCGGCCAGCCAGCCACCACCCTCGACTTGCCTTTCTGGGAAGACTCATGCCTTTGCCGGGCCATGCGCCTGCATGGCCTCTTGCCCGACGAGAAAGCCGCCGCAGAGCAAGAAGCCCAAGGCATCTTGGCCGCGCTGCACAAGGCTCTCACCGACGAGGGCGTGACCGGAGACCAATGGCAGTATTTCCGGCAGGTCTTGGAGACGCATTGCGTGACGCCGCTGGCCGAATCCCTGGCGCTTGTGCGCCACGAGGTGGCCTCGGTGCGGCCTGCCCGACTGGTGGCGATGATTGATGTTCGCGGCAGGCCCTGGTGGACGGGGCAGGCGTGGGGGGCGATGGCTGCACGACAGGTGGCTGCTGAGGTTGGGCTTCCTGCGGAGATTCTCTGGGTTCCGGCCATGGCTGGGCTGGCGCTCAGAGCAACGCCTCGGCTTTTCGAGGTCCTTCGCTCTGTGCTCATGCGCCGGCGCGGCAGGGAAATACTCAGGCGACTGGGCGATGCCGGCCAGACAATACCGCCCAGTGCCGCGCCGGCAGACGTCCTCCTAATGGTGTCGGGCCCTGTCGTTGAAAGCCTGGCGGTCAAACTGGCGGATAGACTGGGCGCGCGTGGCGTATCATGTCAGATCGCTTCTGATCCGCTAGCCCCGGGAGGAAAAACTCAAGGAAATTTCCAGCCACTTGGTGCCCTTGCGCCTGCTGCGGCGCAGCAGCAGGCCGTCAGGCTGGTGGCTGACGGCCCGCGACGGGCAGCCCGGGTGGCCCAAACACTCCGCACTGTCCTGCCCCGATTCCTCGTTGAGGCCATTGAGCCGCGCCTGGTAGCCCTGGAGTGCCGCGAGCGCCCCGCGCTTGAATGGCTAGAGGCCGACGCGCAAACCTTGCTGGACGTGGTCAGGCCAAAAGTTGTTGTAAGTTTCCACCTGCAGCCCCGCATCGCCACGCCCTATCTGGTCGAGGCCCGGCGCCGCGGTATCAGGACGGTCTTTTGCCAGCACGGCCTCATGGCCCCACCCGACTACGAAAGCCCGTGGTTTGACCGCTGCCTGGTTTTCAACGAGTACTCAGCCGATTTGGTGCGGCCCAAAGCGTGCGGCGCCGACGTAATCGTGGTGGGGAACCCCTCCCTCGACGAGCTCATGCAAAACGTGCGGCAGGAGGCGCAAGCGCCCCCAGCAGCCCAGGCAGCGGCAGCAAAGCCCGTGGTGCTCGTGGCTACTCAGCCCAACGACCCGCCGGGGAGTGAACAGCGCGAGGACTGGTGGTTTTCAGCCGTGGCCCGGGCCTGTGAGGCCGTGAAAGCACGAGTTCAGGTCAAGCTTCACCCACAGCAATCGCCTGACAGCGAGGGAGAAATGTACTGGCGCGCTATGGTTGCGGCTGGGGCGGAGGGTGAAGTCATCCCTCACGGTGCGGCTAGCCTTGCGGCGCTCATTGCGGCCTGTGACGTCTTCATCAGCCAGTTCTCGACATCTATCCTGGACGCAATAGTGTTGGGCAAACCAGCAATCTTTATCGAGCTGCGGCCCGGCCCGCCCTTTTACCCCTTCGATGACTTCGGGGCGGCCCGGCGAATCACCGACCCG
>JANZZA010000652.1 GCA_026419655.1 Armatimonadota bacterium
CGCCGACAACCCATGGGCCAACCGCCGGATGCCCGAGATGCTGGAAATCATTCGCGCCTGCGATGAGCTCAAGCGCACGGACTACTTCACAGAGCAGGCGCGGGCGGAGCTGGCGCGGCCTATGGCGGAACACATGCTGGAACAGTTGCCGAGCGGCGAGTGGAACCTGCGGCCAATGCAATTCGGCCCCAGCCGCACGGTCAACGCTGGCCGGCCGGAGCGAGCAAGCTGGCGGTACAACAATCCTTACAGCCCGCAGGCGCCTTGGCTGAGGATAAGAGCACGGACGCAGCTTGCTCCCTACGGTGCGGAGGAGAATATCGTTCTCGCGGACTTCGACGAAGGCGTGCCCTTCGCGCCCGTGGGGACGGCCTCTAGTGACCTGACACAGGAGCTTGGGGCGTGGGCAGAGCGGACCCCTGACGGCTCTGCGGCCTTCCGCTGGACGGCCGAAAACCGGGCCAGTACGCCGTCCGGCTGGTGCCAGATTTCTTACAGGCTGCCGGATCCAATTAACCTGGCTTCCCATCGCCGTCTTGGCGTATGGGTCCATGCAGACGGCCAGGGCGGAATCCTTAACTTTCAGCTTGCCGCGACTGACGCCCGGCGCGACCATTGCATCCGCCTGGACTTCACAGGCTGGCGGTATTTCGAGCTTGACGCGCCCGACGACCGCCACTACTGGGAATACGGCTGGCCCTATCCCTTCACGGACCTTTTCTACACCTGCCAGCCGGTGTACAACGCCACGCGCGAGGTCAACCTGTTCTACAACGGCCTGCCGCCGGGCGCGAAGGTTACTTGCCTCATCAGCCGCATCGAGGCCCTGGCTGAGAAGCCCCTCCCGCTGCGCAATCCCGTGCTGGAAACGGCCGGCCAGCGGCTGGAGGTGCCGGTGACGCTCAAGCCTGATGAATACGTCGAGATTGACTGGGCAGGGCGCTGCCGGCATTTCGAGCCAGACGGCGGTTTGCTGGAAGAACTTCAGCCTCGCGGAAGCTTGTGTCTGGCGCCTGGTGACAACTATCTGCGCTTCAGTTGCGACGCTGGGCCTGGTGTGTCCCAGTGCGCCGAGATAACACTAGCAGTACGGGGAGAGCCACTGACCGGTATTCGGCGTCGGGGCGCGAAAACTCGTGGCCGCTACCCGTCCCTGATGCCCAACAGGCCGCCGGCCGCCGACGAACTGAAGGTGCTTCCGACGCGGACGGGCAAGCTGCGGGTTGTCCTGGGGCCGTATGAGCTTGTGGGCGGCCCACCGGCCCACATTATTTCGGCCTTCGATGGGCAGGACAACGAGTGGGACGTAATTAACGACTCCGGCTGGCCCCAGCGCGTAGCCGTCGTCATCACACGCGGCGGCGGCACAGACCAGGCCTCGTACAGTGACCCGCGTGCCCGGATTCTGGAAAGCTTCGACGACCTTACCTCATATGAGATGAGCACCCGCAATCAGTTTGAGAAGTACGTCATCGGCGGGGGCAAGGTGCTGGCGCCCTGTGGCCCTGTGCGAGAAGGTGTATGCCAGAGCTTTGCCCCTGCCGCTGAGGACGCCCGTGCGGGAAAAACGTGCGGCGTCTACACCGCAGTCAACAACGGCGCGGCAGGAGGATGGTGCGCCAAGGGCAGGCGTTTCGAGCCTCCCGTGGACCTGTCGCGCTTCAGCGAAGTGGCCTTCTGGCTACACGGGGACGGAAAAGGCGAGACGCTGCGCTTCCAGTTCTGCGACGCCGACGGCCGTCACGCTGACTGGCTGACCAAGATTGATTTCGTCGGCTGGCGGCTCCAGCGGTGCTGGCTATCCGATGTACCCGATTTCGACTGGCAGCGTGTCGAGTACGTCATCTTCTATTTTAACGACATCCCAGCCAACGCCACTTGTACCCTGAGGCTGGACGACTTGAAGGCATTGCCGAAGGCCAGCCACTCGGTAGCGCCTCTGGAAAAGCCATGCCTGTACATAAACGGGCGTAGTGTCAGATTTCCTATGGCGCTCGCTGCGGGCGAGACTGTTGCAATAGATGGACGAGGCCAGGCGAGTGTGTGGACCGGAGGCAAGCGGCGTGGTGAAGTCTTTCCGGTAACAAACTCGCCGCTGGTGCTCCGGCCGGGGCGCAACCGTCTCAAGCTAACCTGTGCAGAACCGGATGCAGCATCCGGCGAGGTTGAGGTGCGCGTTTTTACGCTCGGCCCGGAATAGGGTCTCACCCCGCGGCACAATCTGAGGAGAACTGCGCCAAGGTATGACGCGCCTCCGTAGTGGGTTGCTCGGTCTCGTCGAAGCTGCGGCCGGGCAACACAGGGTAACAGACTTGGTGGTCTCTGCAAGCCTCCTGGCGGGTGATGGGAGCGGCAGAGCTGACGGAGATGGGATCATTTGCCCTGTGCTATTGAAGCATCCCCAAGAACTGCATAGACATCCAGGGTATGCGGATTTTCAAAACGGTTCCCGCAAAGAATCTGCCCAGGTTAACTTTACGTTGTAGGTCGGCACGTCCAACACAGGAGCCAGTCAGAGGCGCGCCGTGCCCCTTTCCACGGGGGTAGCAGGCCACCATGTTCAACGCCGTTGGGGCCGATATGGTTGTGCCCCTTTACATGGGAGTAGCAGGAGGCACCGCCCGTGCGCAAGAGTGGCCTGCTCGCTGTGCCCCTTTACATGGGGTAGCAGGCCGCCGTCACAATGGGTCATGGCTGTGGCGGCGCCCTGGCCCCAACCCTTTACATTAGAATAGCACAGCGCATTCTAACCCTAAATGATGCATCGATCCGACTATCCCGTAATAGTTTAGACCAACGCTGCCAGTCAAACACATCGGACCTTGAAAAAGTTGGGATCTTCGTGCACTATTTCAGCACGGGCGTGCTGGCTCATGAAAATCCGGGTTACACCAAGATGACGCAATAGCGTGTGCCACCCTACTGGAGGCCCCAAGAGGTGGCATGTTTCAGAGCTTGGCATTGGGCAGTAATTGGGTCGGTCGTAGGATGCGCCTATCTGGGCTGCAGGCTGAATTTCCCTCTAGCGCCGGTTGACCTGTATCTGTTGCGCAGTGCGTTTGCGACCCGCGCGAGCCGGGAACCCCCTGCCGAAATAGTACTGGTGACGATCCCCAACGCGCGCCCAGGCACCTATGCGCACCCACCAGAATGCACTTGCCCCCTCATTGATCGCAGCAAGCTGGCGCTGGCAATAAACATGCTGGCGGATTACGGCGCAAAGGTGGTAGTTTTGGACCTGGTTTTCGACAATTCCTGCCCTGTGCACGACCATGTGCTGTCGGACGCCATGCGCCGGGCCGGTAACGTGATAATGGCACTGAGGACTGTGCTCCGTGGGGAGAAGGTAGAGCTGGGCCGTCCTGCAGCGACGATAACCGGGTATCGCGCCTTGGCGTCGCCGGCTGTCCGGGCGCCCCACGGTGTGGTCATGGCCGTGAACGCGATCCAGGGCACCTGGCACCGTGCTGCCGTTGGCGGTCAGGGCGAAAGTGTGCTCGTACTTGAGAACGTGTCAGTGCCCTTGGGCGTAGTCGCCGCGGCCATGGCCCGAGGACGCAACGTGGCAGACGTGGAAATAGCCAGCGCCGAGCTGGTTCGCGTGGGCGGGCTGGACATACCCACTATGTACGCGCTGCGGCCCCACTTGCTGGCGCCCTTGCTTCCCAGGCCCGAGCCGGAAGAGGGTGACCACGCTTTTCTTATCAACTGGTGGGGCCGGCCCGGCCGATTTCCTGTGGTTCCTATTAGCTCGCTGCTAAGAGGCAGGGCTACTTCCCAGGTGTTTCGCGGTGCTGTGGTTGTCGTGGGGGCGTCGCACGAGGAGCAGACGACACCGTTCGGGGCAATGACTGGCCTCGAGATCCAAGCGAACATAATTGGGACGGTTCTGGCCCAGCGTTGGGTGCGACCATTGCCTGCGCCGGTGCACTGGTTGTTGACCGGGCTTTGTGCCACCCTTGGAGCCGTACTAATGTCGAACCTCAGAGGCTTTGCCGGCCTTTTTTCGATAGGCATATTGGTAGTACTGACCTTTGTCGCGGGCCGCGTAGCCCTTGCCCACGACCGATGGCTCATGATGGCTCCGGTCATGTTTGCCGGCTTGACGGCGGGCATTGCTACCGGTCTCATCGAGCTGGGCCGCCAGCGCCAGCAAGCAAAACAGCTTGCCGCTGAGATGGACCTGCGCGATCGGGTAGCCGCGGAGATAGTCCATGACATTCGCGGCCATCTGAACATCATCGCTGCTACGGTGGAGCGGCTGCTTGCACACCTGCAGCGCATACCCGAACTGCAGGTTGACCCCGAGGTGGTCAAGGTCATCCGCCGACAAGTAAAAGCTCTTGATGCCGAGGCTAGCACACTCCTGGACTCGGACCCAGCACGGCAGGTGCGCGTCCGGGCACGTACCTTTGCCCTCCGGCCCTTGGTCGAGGAACTGGTGGAAGACTTTCGGGCAAGCTCACCGCGCCACGTCGTCCACTTGGACGGTCAGGATGTGGAGTTGGTAGCTGACCCCGACCTGGTGCGTCGTGCACTTTTTAACATTCTTGGCAATGCTGTGAAGTACTCCCCCGGGGGCGGGCGAATAGACGTGGAGATCGCGGTGGAAGGCGACATGGTGGCAATCGCTGTGACCGACGAGGGCATGGGAATACCGGAAGACAAGATGCCATTGCTTTTCCGGCGCTTTTCGAGAGCCGTTCCCGAAGGCGTAAATATTCCGGGCGCCGGGCTGGGTCTCTACGCCGCCGGCCGCGCTATTGCTGCCCACGGCGGGCGGATAGACGTGCGGAGTGTCCCTGGGGCAGGTAGTACCTTCACTGTGCGCTTGCCCAAGGCGCCCGCATCGGTGCAGGGTGAGAGGAGGCGCAGCAAAAATGAATAGGCCTGTGGGCAAGGACAGGGAAGGTTTCGGGCTAAGGGCGGACACTGGCAGCGGCGGACTGGCGGTGCGGGTCTTTGCCGTGAGCCTTTGCTTGACATGGAGCACTTTCTTAGGTCTGGGACCAGCCATAGCGCAAACCGTGGGATCCATCGTATCGTGCTCTGGCACCGTCGAGGTGAAGACCTCGGCTGGTGGCTGGGCTCTGGTGAAACAGACCCCGGCGATCCTCTTTCCTGGCGAAGTCGTCCGCACAGGGGCGGATGGATGGTGCTTGGTCGTCGTAAATGGAACACAGATCAGGCTTTACCCAAACAGCGTGGTGCGATTGCCGGAAGTGGGCAGTCGCCGGGGGCTGTGGGGGAAGTTGCGGGTGCTACTGGGCAAGATAAGTGTGTGGCTTCTGGGAGACCGAAAAGTTGAGGTCGTCACTCCTGCCGCCAAAGCCGCAGCCAGTGGAACGAGGTTCCAGGTCGAGGTGGACCAGGATGGACGGACCATAGTGACGGTGGCGGAGAGGAACGTGGAGGTGTCTAACGAGATAGCCGCTGTGCAGGTCGGTGCTAACCAGCAGACGGTGGTCGTTCCGGGGCAGGCGCCTAGCCCGCCGATTGCCGTGGATGCCTCCCAACTTCTCATCTGGGAGGCGGAACTTCCGGGACTGCCGCTGAAACCTGATGTCCGACTCGCGCCTGAGGTTCCGGTGCCGCTGCTTGACCGGGCGCGCGAAGCAGCCGACGCAGCCAGGGCAGCTCCACAAGACTTAACTGCTCAGCTTTTCGCAGCGGCTCTAGCTCACGACGCCGGCAACCTGACAGAGGCGGAGGAGTTTTCGCGCCGTGCGGTTGACCTCAGCCCCGATTCCCCCCAGGCCCATGCGTTTCTGGCCGTCGCTTTGCTGAGCGCCGGGCGGGCAGCCGAAGCAGCCGCCGCGGCCACCGATATACCAGCCGGCGCATGGCGTGACCTGGCTACAGGTCTGGTCAGGCTTGCGACAGGCGATGCACAGGCTGCTCTTGCTGCCCTGGCTGCTGCTGCCGAGGAGATACCGGAGGCCCATCTACACGCCGCGGTGGCTGCTTCCCGCCTTGGGCGCGCAGAGGCAGCACGACAACACGCTGCCGCGGCACCAGCCGACTACCGCGTACTGGCACTGCGTTCCTTTCTGGCCCTCGCGGCGGGCGACCTTGAGGGTGCTGCGGCAGCGGCGGCGGACGCCCTGGCGGCTAACGAAGGCAGCGCCGCTGTGCAGGAAGCAGCGGCAGCCGTGGCAATGTTTCAGGGGCGGTTGGAAGAGGCACGCGCTCACGTGGCCCGCGCCCTGCAAGACAACCCGGCATCTGCGTCTGCGCTGGCTATCGCCGCCGACTTGGCCGCTCTGTCGGACGACCTCGACACAGCTCAAGACCTGGCGGCGCGCGCCGTCGCCCTGGACCCAGATTTTGGGCCAGCCTGGCGCAGCCTGGGGACTGTGTACAATGCTCTCGGTGCTTATCCTCAGGCGGCCCGAGCTTTGGAGCGTGCTGTCCACCTCCAGCCGGCAATGCTGTCGGCCTACTCTACCCTAGCAGTCGTCTACTCCAAACAAGGCAAGATCGGTCAGGCTTTGAGCCAGTTCCAGACTGCTTTCGCCCTCGGGTCAGACAGCGTGCAAATGGAGAACGATTATGG
>JANZZA010000079.1 GCA_026419655.1 Armatimonadota bacterium
AATCGCTTCGGCGGTCATAAATATGGATCGCTGCCAGTTCCACCTGGACGGTAACAACGAGAGACTGCGAGAGCTTTGCGCGAAATACGGCCAGGCTGTGGAGATTGAAATATACCGGCCCGAGGCTCATTTCACCCTCGCCTCACTCATGGATGACGTAACGGTGGACGACCTGATAGAAGAATTTCAGCTTGAGCCGTGGGTGGCTTATCTTGACCGCGCCCGGGCCGTGCGCGCCAGGTACGTGAGCCAGTGACCGGATGTCTTATGACGGTCCCCCGATTGCTCGTGCCTGCTGAACGACTGGCCAGCGGCGAGATGGAACTCACGGGCGCCGAAGCCCGCTACCTGGCTCGCGTCCTGCGGCTGGGCCCCGGAGAACGCTTCCGGGTTTTCACCGCCGAGGGCGACGAGTTGGAAGCAGAAATCACGCAGCTTAGCTACCGGCGCGTCACGGCGAGGCTGCTCGGCCCAGCAAACGTGCCGGACACCGACCCGAAGCACGACGTGACTGTGGCCCTGGCCATACTAAAGGGTAACGCAATGGACTGGGCAATCCAGAAACTGGCCGAAGTGGGAGCACGCGCCATCATTCCCTTAAGTACTGAGCGCGTCGTGGTTCGCGCGAGCGACTGGCAGGAAAAGACCGCAAGGTGGCAGGAGATAGCCTCCGAGGCAGCACGCAAGAGCGGTCGGCGGCGCCCGCCCGAAGTGCGTCCAGTGACACCGGTCGCCTTTCTGCCAGAACAATTTCAGGATTGTTGGCGCCATCCCTGGCTTCTACTCGACCCCGACGCGAAGGACGCAATGTCAGTGCCCAAGGCCGTGGCAGACGCAGACGCAGCAGGTCTTATAATCGGACCCGAGGGAGACCTGACGGACGAGGAGAAACGACTTTTGCTGGAGGGCGGCGCGAGGCCCGTTTACTTAGGACCCAGGGTACTGCGGGCGGAAACGGCGGCCGTAGTAGCCTGCGCCTTGGCCTTGTACGCTTTAGGAGAGCTGGGGCCAGCAGGGTAGCCGTCAACAACGGTCTAGCTGCCGACCGATAGCGTCTCTTGTCATGGGAGTAACCGAAAAGATGAAGACCAGTACGCTCCTTGTAATCTTGCTGACGGCGGCGATGCTTTTCTTATGGGGTTGCGCCCGGCCTCAACCGGCACAACAACAGCCTTCCGGTGCCGCGACGGGGCCTGCCGCCGCCAAGCGCGGCGCAAAAGTCGAGTTGACCCTATTCACCTGGACGCGCGAGGACGAGCTGGCGGTAAATCAGGAACTTCTGCGGGCCTTCGAGCAAAGCCACCCAGACATTTCTGTGCGCATCCTGAACGTCCCCGGCAGCTCAGAAGC
>JANZZA010000096.1 GCA_026419655.1 Armatimonadota bacterium
CGCCGCGCCGACCTGCCCTTCGACGTCATCGGCGTAGGCTGCCACGACTCCGGCCAGAATCTTTCCGAGCTTCCCGCCTGGGCCACCGTGCGCAAAGCCATCAAGGTCCTCTCCTCTTACCGGCCCTACGTCCTCGCGCCAGGCAGCCCAGCGCGCGGCGTGGCTTCCGGAGAAGGAGAGGGCGGCCGGCCCAGCCAGCCCGAGGAAATCCTCAACTACTATCGCGGCGCCCTCTTTGACGAAATCGGCGGAGGCGCAGCCTGGACTCAAACCTATACCTGGGACCATATCAGCGGCGTCACCGGCGGCGAGGAGCCTCATATGACGCCCTTGCTGGAATGGATGGCAACCTTCATGCCTGCCGTGCAGGGTGTAAGCTTCTCCCTGCGCCGGCCCGTCCAGGTGCTCGTCGTCCGCAACACCAACCTGGCGCACTCGAACATGAGCGGCCTGGACTACGCAAATGCCCTCGCCGTCGCCGAGGCCGTCTCGCAACTGAACGTCGAATTTAACATCGTGATGGACCGTGACCTGGTATACCGGGCATCGGGCAAGGCCGCGCGATACAAGATTGACCTGAGCCCCTATCGGCTTGCCATCCTGCCCACCGTAGCCATTGACCTGTGCGATAGCGCCTGGGCCGCTCTGGATGCGTGGCTGGCTGACGCGCCGCGGCAGGGGTGTCGTGTACTCGCCGTCGGCTGGATCGGTAAACGCGCTCCCAGACTGCAGCCCCGGAGGGCTTTCCATCCGGTCTTTAGCAAGTGGTTGGGTCGCTCAGACTATGCTTCCACAGCGCCCCTGCGCGGGCGGCAGGAAATAACGCTCCTGACGGGTCAAGAGCCGCGGCTCACCCTTGACTTTGGCCAGGTGCCGCCGGTGGGCGTACTGGACAGTGGCGAGGCTTTCATGATGGCAGGTGGCACTACCATCGCGGCCAGATTCCACCGCGGCAAGAACTTCGTATACGCCTTCGGGTTTCCGTTAGGCTTCGCACATGAGCCGCTCTGGGGCATGGCACCTGAGCAGAACCCCCGGGACGCCATGGCGCCCGTATATGAAGAGCTGGCGGCTGCCGCGGCTGTAGACCGACCCATACTAGCGCCGCACAACCTACGCGTGTACGTCGCTGACGACGGAAAAGTGCTCCTGGTCCGCGAAAGAGCAGGCCTGGCAACG
>JANZZA010000118.1 GCA_026419655.1 Armatimonadota bacterium
GCGCAGCTTCAGCGCATTGCAGTAGTGGGTGGCAGCGTACTCGCAAATGGCGATGGGTTTGCGTGGAGCGTAAAGCTTGTAAACGTAGCGCAGCAGGTCTCTGGGGTCCTGGCCGGCTATCTTATTGGGGTCGCCGTCGTGGCGCTTGACGCTGTAGATGTTTACGCCCACCCAGTCCACGTACTCGTCGCCCGGATAGTAGCTGGTGATGGAGCCTTGCGGTACGGCGAAGGGGCACCAGACCATAATGACCTTAGGCGCAATCTGGTGCATTACGCGGTAGACAAGGCGCCACTTTTCCACGTAAAGAGCCGGGTCGCCGGACCAGGCCTGCCAGTTGCCGTTCATTTCCGAGGCAAAGCGCAGGAAGATGGGCACGTCGGCGCGGCGGGCGGCTTCGGCCCATCCGCGAAGGTATTCATCATCCTGGACGGCGTCCAGGCCCTGGTTTGGCTCCCAGGCGATGTGGGGGACCTGGCCGCGCGCCTTAAGCTCCTTCACCCACGCAAAGGGAAAGGGCTGCCCATAGCCCACATAGCGGAAATAGCTGAGATGTTTTTTGCCGACGAGCCTTTCGAAGCCGTCCACGTCGCCCTTGACCGTAGGGTCAAGCTCGACGTAGGCGCCAATGTAGCACCCATAGGCTGGCTCATACGGCCCCAGGGAGGAATCTGCCGCCTGAGAGCTTGCGGCGGCCGCGACGCTGAGAACAAGCAACGCTACCATACGCCTAAGAGAATAAGCCGCGAGCAGTTCACTGGACAAGGGATCAGACGCAGCCATTTATGCTACTACAGATTATCGGGTTTCCGGGCGGTCCTGGCGAAGCTCGAGGGCGCGCAGGCGACGCTCGGCCTTCTGGCGCATGGCGGCCCACGAGGCTTCTTCAGCTCTCTCCCACAGCGAGCAGTGGCCGTCAGTGCAGCTCTCTAGGTCGCTCAATTCCTCGACGGTGGCGCGGCAGGCGGCATAAGTGAAGACTACCTCGGCGCGGGGGCCGTAATCATCAATCTCTACGCCGATGTCCAGGTGGGCACAGGGATGGGCGGCTACCATGCCGGGCACGGGACACTCAGCACACGTGCCTTGCTCTACGTGAATCGTCGTGAACTTGCGCTCCCGGATGGCCACGGCGCAGAAAGTCCGGCCGCGGTACACAAAGCGGAAGGGGCAACGGCAGCCCATAGCGAGAGAAGAACTTCGGCGCGCCCGGTAAGGCACCTTCTCGACCAGCTCAGCAGGCGCAGCCTCCGAATGCCGCTACCAGAGCGCCTTGAATTCCAGTCGGCCCTCGGTAGTGCCCTCTGGCGCGGGCATTCCAAAGGGGGCCGTGTCGCGCCGCAGCATGAGCGTAACCTCGGCTTTATCCCCCCACCGCCGATTGTAGCTGAGCTCCAGCGAGGAGCCTGGAGCGGGCCGGCCCTGCGGCTGCGGCACGAAATCTCCGCTTAAGTACGTCAGCTTTAGCTGGCCCCCGTCGTCGGGCTGGCCGCCGGCCAGGCTGACGGCCATGTACTGCTCCACGCCCTTGCCGGCCCGCTCGAAGTCGCAATACCGGTAGCTCAGGGCAAGGTCGAGCTGGCCCAGCTTGCGCGTAAGCTCGGCGTCCCACTGGTCTGCCAATCGCACCTGCTTCGGATCCCGCGGATCTGGTGGATTGGTCTTGTGGCCCAGGGTCATCTTGCCGCCCAGCATGGCGGTGGCTACGGATATACCGCGCATCGGGGCAGGCCGCCCCGCCTGGTCCTGGTATTCGAGCCGCAGCCCAAAATGATCGGTGAGCTGATGCGTCAGGGCCATTGATACCGTCTTGTCGGGAAGCAGGCCAAGGTTGTTTTCGTCGAACTCCATGTAGGAAGCTGTGAGAGCTGTCTTGCTCTCGTTGCCTGCTGCGAGTTGGGCCGCCACAGCGGTATCCTCAGGTGTGCCAGCGGGGGCATCATAGGTCGTGAAGCCCACGCGCATCTGCAGCGGCACGCCTGCCTCCAGCTTGTGCTGGAGGCCCACATATCGCTGCACGGCCGGACCCATACCTACTTGCCGGCTCTCCAGGAAACGCCAGTTGAGGCTCAGATTGGGCCGCACGGCGTAATCCGCCTTAACCTGGGCCGTGCGGGCGAACTTGTCAGGGCCGGCTTCAGTGTCCTGCACCTGACCGGCCACTGTCAGACCTTCCAGCGGCTGCGCTTGCGTGGTCCATGCGGTAACCCGCACGGCGTCTGCGCCTTCTGTGCGGGTGACTGTCTGCGAATAACCCGCCCGCAGTCTATCTGTCAGCACCGCCACAGGCGGCATGGACAACACGTCAATCCATTGCTCTGCTCCCGGCCGGCCCTCAGCGTCGAAGGGAGAGATGTGCGTGCGAGCCAGTGTTACTGTCTGTTTTTCGAAGGGCACGCCCCATACCCACGAGTCCTGGTGCACCTGTGCCCCTTGGACAGTCGTCACCTGGTCCGTGTAGTTCCACGATAGTTGGCGGCCAAGGAGTGACAGGGGCCCCCCAAGCACCCATGCCCGCTGGTGCGAGGTCACGCCGCCTTCCTCGTGATCCAGCAGCTTGTAGGTAGCTGTGCTGCCCGGCAGCAGGCGTGTCAGCGGTGCGGCAATCACCGTGCTGCGGTCGCGCACCGCCGCACCGTTTGTCGTCTTGGTCACGTCGCTGTAGGCCAAGCTGGCCCCTTCTGCCAGCCAGCCCAACGGTGCTCCAAAGGTTGTGCTCTTGGTACCAGTCACAACCACGCCGCCCTTGATCTGCTCGGCGCGCGAATAAGCAAAGCTCGCGCCCTTCAAGTACTGGTCTAGAGGGAGGGCCAGGGTCACGTTGTGCTCCCCTGCCACGATGACCCCGCCGCTTTCCTGGGCGCTGCGCTGGTAGGAAAAGGCGGCGCCTTTAGCAAACCAGTCCAAAGGCGTAGCAAAGGCCAGGCTGCGCCCATGAGTAGCTACTCCTGCCTTCAAGTCCAGGGACCGTGTCCACGCGAAGGTTGCTCCCGGCATCAGGACGTCAAGAGGAGTAGAGAAAGCCAGCGATCGGGTGCCTGTAGCTGGGCCGCCTTCAGCGGCCGTCATCAGCTTGTGATACTCGAATCTGGCTGCTCCACCCCGTACTGCCAAGGGTAGCACCAGGTCGGCCTGATTGGTACGCGCTGCCACTGACCCGGTCGTCGCGTCCTGGTGCATCCAGGCGAGCTTGGCCTCCCCGGCGCGCAGATTCTGGACAAGGCTGGCCTGGTATGTCCGAGTGGCTGTCAGGGCCTTGTCTTCTGGCGTCACAGAGGCAAAGGCGAGCGTCAGGTGGCCGAGGGAGCCGGCCGTTCCCGCCAGGCTCATGGACTGCTCAGTGAATCTCTGCACGGGCGCGCCGGGGCCACTCATTTGCTCCCGGACCCCGCGCTGCAGGGCCAGAGTAAAAGCCCCCGGCCCACTGCCTATAGCGTGCTGCAGGCCGAATCCGCGGTACGCAGTGTATCCACGTAGCTCCCCGGCAAAGGAAAGATTCTCTTCCCGCCGGTCCATGAAGGCCATCGAGGTGCGCTCGGACAAACTGAAGTTCACATCAGTGGTGTCCTGCCGACGGAACAGGTAAAACAGCGGCAGGTCGAGGGCGCGCTGGCCGAAGAGATCCTGCCGCTGGACCTGCACGGTCCGCCGCAGCGAGAGACCAGCCACCAGGTCAGTGCCAAAGGTTTCCTCTGCCTGCTCGGGGAAACCGAGGAAGGATCGGTCAAGGTCGAAAAGCAATAACCCCGTCCCCCCGCGGTAACCCATCGGCGCGAGGCTTTCTGGCATCAACGATTCCTGGCCGCTGGCCGGCACCCATAAGCCCACCAGCAGCGCGCTTGCTGCAAGCCATAGCTGCGTCTTCATCGCCCTCAGCGGCCAGCCATCTCAGGCTGACCATCTATCACGAGTATAGACAAAATTCAGCGTTCCAAGTTCTGTCCTACCCTTGAGTTTATCCTCAACTCAGGCCTGTTACGCATGCGTTTTGCAGGAACCATGCCAGACCCTTTTCTTCTGCTTCCAGGGTACCCCTTTTGGGGATTCAATACAAGCGCCTTGACCAGAAAAGCTGCCTTGGGCCGTTTCAGAACGCTGTCTAAGACCTGCGTGCAGGTGACCTAAGGCCTTCTGCCAGTTGGGTTTTTGCGCGCCCTGCTTTGGTCATTGCTGCAAAGCTGTGCTGTGCTGTGTGAATCCTGCCCATTCAGTGCGACTTTCGGGTTCAGACCTTGCCACGCACGGGATGACAACGCGCCCGAGGCTGGTTTTGCAATAACCTCCGCAAGGTTGTTGTTATGTTTCCGGGCAGCGGGCTCTCGCCCGCCAGAATCCCCCGGCCGAAGCCGAGGCTTTGTTCTCCAGGTTTCCGTTGAATCGCCTCACGCTGGGACAGATGCGCGTTGGGCACAGGTAGCAAAGGACCTCTCTGCCCCTTCCGGATGCTTTGGGGCATACGTGCCATGAGCGTCTGGTGTACTGGCTGGTGACAGAGCCTATTTGGGCCTGAAGTCGGGCACCTCGAGTTGCTCGCCGCCGCGCAGGGACGACTGGTGGGCAATGATTCCCGGCACGGTCATGGCCAGGGCCTCGTAAATGTCAATCGCCGGCTCGCGGTCCTCGACGATGGCC
>JANZZA010000129.1 GCA_026419655.1 Armatimonadota bacterium
CATTGGCCGCCTGGCCCGAGGTGGAAAGCGCGATAAGTACGTCGCCGGGCCTCAGCAAGGCTTCTACTTGGCGCGAAAACACTTTGTCAAAGCAGTAGTCGTTGCCCACGGCCGTGAGGATGGAAGTGTCCGTGGTGAGAGCAACGGCGCGGAAGGCCCGGCGCTCTCGGCGGAAGCGCGCCACCAGCTCTGCAGCGAAATGCTGAGCCTGGGAGGCGCTGCCGCCGTTGCCACAGAAGGCTACCATGCCGCCGGTCTGAAGCGCCTTGACCACTGCCACCACCGCAGACTCAAGCATTGGCAGTAGCTGCGTACATGCTCCAAGCACGGCCGCGGCGTCGTCTATCTGCCGCTTGAGCACGTCATTCATAAACTGACCCTCCCGTCTACGTGAAGCACCGAGGACCTCGAAAATAAGACCGAAAAGACGGTCGCAATCCGGTTTATCTCACTGCTCTACCAAAGGTCTACCAAACCTTTCGCCCACGACCGACTATCAGCTAGAAGGTAAAACGCACAAAGACCTCTGTGATCCAGTAAGCATTCTCTCCCGATACCGCCAGGCCCACACCAAAATCCGTGACACGAGGCATAAGAATATTCGCGCGGTGGCCCGCGCTGTTCATGAGGCCCTGGTGACTGGCGCGGATGCTTTCCAAGTTGAGCACAGATGCCGTGGACTTGCGCATGGCAATGTTCTCCGCGATAAGGACCGGCTGAAAGCCGAAGACGTTCATGAAACGTTGCAGGGGCGTGGCACGCTCGCGCCTGGGGGAGCTATGGCTGAAATAGCCCAGGTCACGCATTTCTTCACTATGTCTTACCGCAACCAGCGTCACTCCCTCGTGGGGTTTGAGAAGCGACAGGCCAGCGCGGCGCCGAGCGTCATTAACAAGCCACAACAGCTCGGCACCCAAACGGGCGACCCTCTCGACAGCGCGAGCAGGGCCGCGCAAGCAACCACGCTGGAAGACCGTATACTCAGCTATGGCCGCGTCAGCGTGCCCGAGACCGTGCAACGCCACCGCCAGGAGACCATGCGGGCGCAGCCACGAAGGGCACAAGGCAATCGCCTGAGTCAACAGGTCACCAGCGGCAGCAAATTCGCCCGTAGCCAAAAGCTCCTCTGCTCGCGCCACCAAGGGGCGAGCTGCGTCTCTATCGCCATTGCTAATCGCAAGGTCCGAAGCAACACCCGCCAGGGAGTCTTCCGTACATACATCCTGGGTAGCCCCGGTCGCGTCGCCTGCAGCCATCGCCGAGGCCATCACCAGGAGACACAACACAGCAGCCCACGCTCTTGCCGCTCCTGGCCACCTCGCACGCCTCCACCACAACACGGCAGAGACCATCCTTACGCCGGGTACTGCAACAGCGCCAATGGGCGGCTGTTGCGGTTCGCCCCGCGAAAGCAACCAGTGTCCGTCCCTTATTGGCGGCACGTTACGCATCGCAGCCAAGCTTTTCTCTAACCGCCCCACGAGTAAACATAGCGACGCCAAGCGCAGCCGTAAATTCAGGCTCACCCGGGACGATTATTTCCTCGCCCGTTTCCGTCTTAAGGGCTGCAATCACGCCGGCATTCCGCGCCACGCCGCCAACGACAGCCACGGGCGGTATAAACCCAACCCTCCGCGCCAGGGCCACCACCTGGCGAGCCACGGCCCGGCACAGGCCCGCGGCAATGCGCTCCCGCTGCTCGCCGCGCGCAAGCAACCCCACCACCTCACTCTCGGCGAAGACCGTGCAAGTCGCCGAAATAGGCAGGGGATCTGTCATCGCCTCAGCAGCCGCCGCGCCCAGTTCCTCCAAAGACATACCCAGGGCGCGGGCCATTACTTCCAGAAAGCGCCCCGTGCCTGCGGCACAACGGTCATTAAGAGCAAAGTCAGCTACCCGACCAGCCTCGTCCAGGCGGATGGCCTTTGTGTCCTGGCCACCAATATCAAGAATGGTCCGGGCGGACGCACATACCACAGCCACGCCACGAGCCTGGCATGTGACCTCTGTGGCCCGGAAGGCTGCCTCGGCCAGCAGATCCCGCCCGTAGCCAGTGACGCCGAAACCGATCAGGTCGGCACGGTCCAGGCCGGCAGCCCTGAGGGTCGCGTCCAACACTGCCTCTGCCGCGCTACGAGCGTCCCACCCAGTCGCCACCAGGCTCCTGCTCACGACCTCGGCATCCGGCCCCAGAAGGACGGCCTTAGTCGCCACAGAGCCAATGTCCAGGCCGGCGACAAAAGCTTGGCCCCTTTTATCATCCGCGCTGCCCACAACCGTCTCACCTGCCGCCCGCAGCCAGCAAGCTCGCCCCTGGCGGCAAATGGCGCAGGAACGCGAACCACAGGTAGCCCATCGCCACCATTATGGACATCAGGGTCACCGGAACGCCGTATTTAAGGAATCGGGCAAAGCTCACGGGATGGCCATCGCGAGCGGCCAAGCTAACCGAAACAATGTTGGTAGCCGAGCCGATGGCAGTGAAATTGGCACCAAGACACGCTCCCAGAGATAAGGCCCACCACAAGGGCATTATAAGCGGGTCGCGAGAGCCTTCGACGCCCGGGCCAGCGACCATTCGCTGCAAGCCCAGAATGAGAGCATTCATAGTGGCCACGAAGGGAATGTTGTCCATCATGCCAGCAGCGAAGGCTGAAAACCACAGTATCAACAGCGTCAGCGCCACCACGTTTCCGCCGGTCACCTGAACAAGGAACTGGCCAAGGAGCTTGACAACTCCCAGCTCCACAAGCCCTGCCACCATCACGAACAGACCCACGAAGAAGAAAATTACGCCCCACTCAACCTCATGGTACCAGTGATATTCACCTTCACTGTCGCCAACGCGCGGCCGCCGCCCGAGAAGCAACAACAGTAAAGCAGCAGCAGCCAGGGCAATGGTAGCCGGCTCAAGATGCAGGGGGCCATGGACAACGAAACCCACCAGTGCCAGGCCTATGACGAAAAGGCACTTGCGCAAAAGCACCGGGTCGCGGATGGCCTCTGCTTCGTCGAAGGCCATAACTCGGGCCCGCGCCTGGGATGAGACCCTTATCCGCCGAGACAAGCCTGCCCAGGCCATGACGCAGAAAAGGACAAGTATTGCTAGAGTCGGCGGAGTGTCGTAACGCAAAAAATCGCCAAAAGTAAAGCCTGCCGCGGAAGCAATCATGATGTTGGGCGGATGGCCAATGAGGGTGGCCGTGCCGCCGATGTTGCTGGCCAGAGACACGGGAATAATGAAGGGCACCGGGTCAGTTTCAAGAGCGCGGGCGATGACGAAAACCACTGGGGCCACCAGGAGCACCGTGGTAACGTTGTCGAGAAAGGCCGACACAACGGCTGTAATAACAGAGAGGGCAACTATGATGCCCACCGGATGGGCGCGCACAAGCTTGGCCGACCTGATGGCTATCCATTGAAAAAGTCCCGTGTGGCGAGTGACCCCAACGACAATCATCATGCCAATGAGCAGGAAAATAGTATTCCAGTCCACGCCGGGCACGTCGTGGGTACCGTGGAAGGCGGTGTGCTGCTCGATAAGCCGCAAAACCAGCATCAACGCGGCGCCAGCCAGAGCCACACGGGTCTTGTCGAAGACCTCAATGGCAATAAGCACATAAGCGCCGAGGAATATGAAGGTCGCCAGCAGTTGCGCTGAACTCATCGTGTCTCCTAGCTCGGCTCGCAGCAGGTCTGTATTATCCTGTGCAGGAGTTCCCGGCGGCTCACCAGCCCAACCACGACGCCATCCCGCACCACTGGCAGCGTCCTGACCCGGTGGCGCAACATCAACAGAGCCGCCTCCGCCAGCGGCGCATCTTCCTCTACCGTATGAAGATTCTCCGTCCTCATCACCTCCCTTACCGCCACTTCGGCCAGGTTACAGGCTTCTGCCAGGTCCAGACCCTCAAAGTCGGGCGGAAGAAAGGAAACGTCCTCAAGCATGTCCAGGTAGCGGGGCAAGGCCCGGTGAAGTATGTCCAGATCCGTGATGATGCCCACCAAACGGTTGGAGGCATCCACAACGGGCACGGTGCTCTGACCCATGCTCAGTATCTGCTCCGCAACGTGCAACAGACTATCTTCGGGTCGGGCCAATATCGCTTGCCGCGTCATTATGTCCCTGACCATTGGACCACCTCTTCTGTCTGGACGCCGGCGGCGGTTGCGCTGGGCTGCCCTAGAGTATAGCACCGAGCAGGCCGGCCTATGTACGTTCCGGGCGTAAGCCAGCCGCCCGGCCGTGAAGATAGCCCAGCGTGACCGCAATAAGCAGTCCGTCCAGGAGCGCAATCAATACACGCGTAACGAGAACCACCTCGGCCGCCGTCGCCAGGGACTGTCCGACGGTGAGCAGCAAGGCCATGCGGATTGCATCGCTCAAGCCAAGGCCTGCCGGCGGCTGAAAGGGCAGAGCGCCAGCGAGACTCGTGAAGGCCCACTGATACCAGGCCTGCCACAGCGTCAGGTCAACCTGCAAAGATCGCAAAGCCAGCCAATTGGCGTAAGCACGCCCCAGTCCGAAAGCCGCCGTGGTAAGGAATAGCCCGGGCAGCATTTTGTGAAAGCCTGCCTGGTCCTTGATGGTAAGCGTTTGTTCGAGCCACTGGCCAAGACGGCCAGCGCGACCACGAGAAATAATCCGCCACACGCTCAATCCCAGGCGCCCCAAGGGCCGGGGCCATAACAGCCCCGCCAGGCCCACCGCCGCCAGCCCGCCCGCAAACGCCGCAATCAACCTCATGGCAGGATGCAAATCAGCTACGCTGAGACCGGCAAGACAAGCAAGACCGCAAATTACCGCCAGGTCCAATAGCCTTAGGGCCACCAGCACTTTCGTTCCCGCCGGCGTGGCCACCCCGCCGTAACGGGCAAGTATCGCCGGCAGTGTCACATTACCTGCGCCGGCAGGGATGTAGTTGACCAGCATCTGGTAAACGAAAGCGATCACTGTGGATAAGGAAAGAGGAATCCGCCGGTAGCAAACTTGCCAAAGCCTCAAACCGCGAAAAACGTACACGGCATAATAGAGTAGGAGACTGAGCGCCATGAGGGGCCAGTGGACTCCACGGAGGCGCTCAACGAAGTCGGCCCAACTTGTCTCGCGCAGAACTAGCCATAAGAAGAAGCCGCCTACCGCGAGTGTCCCGACCAGCTCGACCACACGGCGCAAGGGAACCGGAGCTTGCCGGGATGGTTCAGCGGCGGTCAACGGCCGCCCCCCTCGCGCCGTGGTCGGGCCGCTGATGCGAGAAGCGCCTCGTGCGCACCAATCACCCTATCCCGCGCGCACATCTGCTGGACGCGCTGGCGCGCCGCCGCACCCAGCTCGCGCCGTCTCCTTTCGTCTGCCATGAGACCCACCACAGCCTCCCGCAGGCCCGCCAAATCGCCCGGCTCCACTAAAATACCCGCATCCCCCACCGC
>JANZZA010000136.1 GCA_026419655.1 Armatimonadota bacterium
CTGCAATCGTCCATCTGCACCCCCGCGATGCTGAAGGAAATCCCTCATGCGACCCAGGGCTTTTCGGCGAGGTCATTGGTGCCGTCCGCGAACGCTGCCCGGATGTGATAATCTGCGGCACGTGCAGCGGCCGCCTGGAAAGCGATGTGGACCGCCGGGCCGCCTGCCTCACCCTGGAAGGCGACCTCAAGCCCGACATGGGAAGCCTCACCTGCGGCTCGATGAACTTCCCCAAGCAAGCCTCGATCAACGCACCCGATACCATCGTCGAGCTTGCCAAGCGGATGAAAGACCGCGGCATCAAGCCGGAAGTGGAAGTTTTTGAGCCGGGCATGATTCACTTCGCAAAGTACCTCGTCCAGAAGGGCATACTCGAAGAGCCCTTGTATGTGAACATCCTGCTGGGCAACCTTGGAAGCAGTCCTGCGACGGGTTTGGACCTGGCCCTTATGGTCAATGCCCTGCCGGAAGGCACCATCTGGGCTGCCGCCGGCATCGGGCGATATCAGCTCTGGGCTAACGCCATGGCCTTGGCCATGGGCGGCAGCGTCAGGGTAGGGCTCGAAGACAATCTCTATTACGACTGGCACGAAAAAAGTCTGGCAACAAATCGCATGCTGGTGGAGCGTGTGGTACGGATAGGCCGGGAGTTGGGACGCCGGCCGGCGACCCCCCAAGAGGCCCGCCAGATGCTTGGCCTTCCACCGAGAGGGATAGCAAGTTGAAGCTCCTCATGGTCGGCGCCCGCGCCGACGGTCATGCCCATGTTGTCCTGGACGCTATCGTCGAGGACGGCACCCATGAAATTGTTGGGCTGGCCGACGACAACCCTGCCTTGTGGGGACAGGGGGTGCTGGGGCTTCCAGTGCTCGGCGACGTGGCAGCCGCGGCCCAAAGCCTAGAGCGCCTGGGCATCACGGGCGCGGTCATAGCAGTGGGCGACGCCGCTGCCCGCTGTCGGCTGGCGGCCGCCTGCCGGGACCTGGGCCTGGTGCTGCCGCCCGTAATTCACCCGGCAGCCTACGTTTCCCGGTACGCTCAAGTCGGCGAGGGAGCCTTCATAGGCGCCGGTGCCCAGGTCCTTCCCGGGGCGGTCGTTGGCGAACTGGCACGGGTCATGGCTGCGGGCGTCGTGAGCCATCATGCCAGCGTCGGCCGCGGGGCAACAATTGGGCCAAATGCAACCCTCTGTGGACGCTCCCGAGTCGGCGAAAGGGCATTCATCGGCGCCGGGGCAGTGGTTTTGCCTGAAATCTGCGTTGGGAATGAGGCAGTGGTAGGGGCTGGTGCGGTTGTGACCAAGGAAGTTCCCTCGGGCCTAACCGTAGTTGGAGTGCCCGCCCGCGCAGTTGACTGGAAGCCATGAAACCTTATCAGTTCTTTCATAAGTGCATGCGTTATTGTTGCAGAAGACGCATCAACAGCTGCAGGGCCTCATCGCAAGTAAGTAAAAGACCCTGCAACCAGCCCTGTACACTGTCTCGGTCTTGTGCAAAGCCACGCAAAAGTTGGGAGGCAACAATCACCAAAACTTCGCTGCGACCAGGAGGGAAATGACCAGAGTGAGCCGACAGATTTTCCTGGACACTGTAAACCTCAAGCCAACGCCGCGCCTGGCGCACACTGAGTACGTGTGCCACAACGCGCTAATAGAAAAAGTTACTGGCCTCAATCCGGACGTCCACGGTGCGGAGGCCATGCGCCGTTTCTATGATGCCTGGGAGATTGACTTCATCTTCGGCACCTACGACGGCCCCATTGACTGGGGGAGCGTCGGGCGCGTGACGGACATGGGCCACGCAGTGTACTTTGAGGACGGCCGGGACTTCCGCCAGCCTCAGCCCTGCCCCTTTGAAGCCCCGGAAGAAGTGTGGGAATTTGACCCTGTGAAAGAATACGGCCTCCCCGATTTCGGCGAGCTGGTCAAGCACTACCAGGACATTTTTGACGCCAACTGCGCCGCGTGGCCCGAGCAGTACGTCACGGGTGGTTATTACAAATCCGTGGTGTCAGGTGCGATTGCTTCCTTTGGCTGGGAGATGTTGCTCACGGCCGCCGCGGACCATGAAAAATTCGCCCGCGTCCTGGAGCGCTTCGCCAACTACACCATGTACCACGTGAAGGCCTGGGCTGAGACCTCGGCAGAGGTTTTCATCCAGCACGATGATATGGTCTGGACCGAAGGTCCTTTCATGCATCCCGACTTCTATCGCAAGGCCATATTCCCACACTTCAAGGCCTTCTGGTCAGTCCTGAAAGCCAAGGGCAAGAAAGTATTATTCTGCTCCGACGGCACCTTCGACATGTTCATAGATGACCTGATAGAGTGTGGCGCCGACGGTTTCATTTTCGAGCCTAGCAACGACTTTGACCTCTTCGTGCGCAAATGCGGCCGGACCCACGTCATCGTGGGCTCCAAGGTGGATTGTCGGACCCTGGCTTTCGGGACCTGGGAGCAGGTCAAGGCCCAAATGGACGCAACGTTCGCGCTGGCCAGGGACTGTAGTGGACTCATCTGGGCCGTGGGCAATCACTTCCCAGCCAACATTCCCATAGATATGGCCGAGCGATACATCGGCTATCTCCAGGCCAACTGGCGGCGGTAGAAGACCTTCCCTGGGCCGAAACAACAACGCAAAGCCTGCTAGAGAAGAACCGTAGCACAACCTCTTTCAAAGGTAGTTGCTGCAAAGGTGGCGAAGGCCTAGCCCGGGCGTATATGAGGGTACAGAGCCGTGCGCTCAACCTAAATTACCTATTTCTTACTTGCGTCCACTCCTAGCGCTCG
>JANZZA010000178.1 GCA_026419655.1 Armatimonadota bacterium
TATGGCGCGGATGAGTGGCAGCAGCGGGCCGAAGAGCGGTGCCTTAGACGGCTGCGGTCGTGGGGGTTTCATGGTGGCGGCAAATGGGGTGCGCCGGGCGGCGTCGTGGAGGTTGCGGTGCTTCACCGCTGGGGCACGCCAAGCCTCGCCGGCCACCCCGATGTCTTTGACGCAGCAGTTGCCGAAGCCTTTCGCCGCGAAATTGAAAGTCAGGTCCTGCCGCGCCGGGAAGACCCATGGCTCCTGGGCTGGTCGCTGGGCAACGAATATGACGAGTTAATAAAGCGCGACGAGGTGAGGGCTATTTTGAAGATGGGCGCCGACGTGCCAGCCAAGCGCGCCCTTGTTGACCACGCACTCGATGTTATTTATGCCGGCGACCTTGCTCGCCTGGCGGAAGCGTGGAAGGTCTCGGCGCAGAACCGTCAGCAGCTCTACGCCGCGTCTCCAGACCCACCGGCAGAAGACATCGAGACCCTTCGCCTGTTCTACCAGGACCGGTACTATGACTTCATTTACACCACCGTCAAGGCCCTCGACCCCAACCACCTGTATTTCGGTAACTGGATTGTCCCGGGCTGGTGGGAAAGCGAGGCCGACTGGAAAAGCATTGCCCGCTACTGCGACGTCATCGGCTATGACGACTACTCTATAGAGCACGACGGTGACACGACGCGCCGGCTGAAGCGCGAGACCGACAAGCCCGTGCTAATCGGCGAGTTTAGCTATCCGCCCTTTTACGACGGCACGCGCGGAATGGGCCGCTACCGTGTATATGGCCGCGATGATGCCCATTCCGGGGAGCTTTATTATCAGCGCATCCGTCAGGCAGCCCAGGACCCGTATTGCGTCGGCGCGCTGTGGTTCCTGTATCGGGACCAGCCGATAACGGGCCGGGGGCCCGGGCGCGGCCCCAAGCTCGTCCACGGCGAGCATTTCTGCTTTGGCCTGGTGGACATAACAGACCGCCCGCGATGGGACATGGTGCGCCGGATGCGCGAGGCCAACCTGAGGGCAGCCCGGTGGCGTCTAGGAGTATTGGGAGATTAGCCACTGCTGGCTGCCACACCGCACACTTGTGGGCGCGGTGAGGTCTCTATTTCGTTGATAGCGCTGCGGTGGAAACAGTACGACAAAGTTTGGGAAGGGCGTCTGGAGGCAGCTTCAGCCACGCCCTTGCATGCCCGCACGTTTGCGCCCCGTCGAAATGATGGAGGGCCCTGGTATACGCTCCAGCAGTGTGAAGCGGCGAAGCCCAGCCTGCCTTTCCCGCAGCTCATCGTTGCGCCCCGCAATGCTCATTCCGATCAGGCGTTCACGGACCGATGTCTAACTGATTGTGACTGTTGCAGAACCTCAGGTTAGCCGGCCTGAAGCGAAGGAGCTGTACAACTGCGCGGCCCGACCTTGGACCTGTAAACTTGCCCGGGAAGCCGGAAAGCGACTTTTGCAACAGTCTCCTGATAGTTTCGGATGCGTAAACCCAGATCGTTGCGCGGCTCCAACGCGACCAGGGAGCACTCAGTTGTGGTTGGCGTTTTCTACCAACACGCTCGCGACCTGGGCGCCGCCGCCCAATCGCAGCACTAGGGCGTCCAGCTCTGCCAGTGGGGGTGACCAGCTCTCGCCCGAAGTTATCACTGTTTCCGCTGCGCCGTCTGCGAAAGTTAGCTGTCTGAATTCCGTTTCGCCGGCGGTCAAGTCGTACAAAAACATCCGGGCCCTGTTGCTGCCGGCAGGTACGACCAGCCGCAGG
>JANZZA010000193.1 GCA_026419655.1 Armatimonadota bacterium
GGCGCCAGGTCAAGAACAGCGTTGATGTGACGATAATAGGTTTCCGTATCCTCGCCGTGGCGCGCAAAAACCGACGCGCCGAAGACCTGTACCAGCGCGGCGGCCACGTCGTCCTGCGTGCTCAAAGGATTACTGGCACACAAGCGCACCTCAGCCCCGCCGGCCATTAGAGTACGCACAAGATTCGCCGTCTCCGTGGTGACGTGAAGGCAGGCAGCGATGCGCTGACCCATTAGAGGCTTTTCGCGCTCGAAACGCGCCCGGATTTGCCGAAGTACGGGCATCTGCTGGTCCGCCCATTCGATTCTTGTCAGGCCACCTTCGGCTAAATCGGGGGCTGAAATGTCATAACTCACGTTTCTTCACTCTCCTGCTACCGTGGCCGCCAGGCCCGGCGGTGCTTTCCAATAGTCCTGACAAGCAGGTCGCTGCAATTGTCGCACAGGTCATTGTGGCGACGCCGCCCACCAACGCTGCAGGCCTGTGAAGTCAACCTTCACATCAATGATTTGGCCTCCCAGGTCTTCCGCTGCCTGTGCGACACGGTGCTCTCGGTCAGGCTGGGCCAAAGCAATCACGCAGCCACCTCCGCCCGCCCCGCTGGCCTTGAATCCGAGAAGTCCTTCAGCTCGCATCGCGTGATGCAAAGCCTCGATCTTCAGCGTCGTCATCTCATCGTACAGTTGCTTCTGGCTCTCCCAGTTAAAGTTCATTACTTCGCCAACGCGGGTGAGGTCTTCGGCCTGCATGGCTGCTTTCATTTCATCTGCGGCGGCGCGAAGGTTGTGGAGAGCCTTAGTGACGCTCTGGTCGCCGGCCCGGTAGGCTCCCATAACGCGGTCAATGATGTTACCGGAAAGGCGCGATTTCCCGGTGTAGACGACAACAAGGTGCTTTTCCAGTTCGAGTATAAATTCCGTGCTGGCCTCAAGGCGTTCAACCTCAACAGCCTCACCAATGAAGCGCATGTAATGTGCTCCGCCGAGGGCAGCGGCGTACTGATCCTGCTGGCCGCCGCCGATGCCCAATTCCTCCACCTCAAGCAGGTGGGCCATGTGGGCTATCTCGTCGGCGGACATGCTACCTTCGGCGATGTAGTCAAGCAGGCCGACAAGAGCCACGCCCATGGCAGCGCTGGAGCCGAGCCCAGACCCTGGTGGCGCCTCAGAGCGCGTGATTATCTGGGCACCCGTTTCCAATCCGCGCCGCCGGATGGCTGCTTTCACCAGGTCCAGGTTCCCGTCGTACTCAAGCTCGCGGATGTTGGCGGCCTGGAAGTAGTAGTCGTAGTCTGCGGAGGTAAGCTGGTAATTGCCGGGCGGAAGGAGTCGCAGCGTGGCGTAAGCATAGCGCGTGATGGCAATGTTGACGAC
>JANZZA010000240.1 GCA_026419655.1 Armatimonadota bacterium
AAAAGGTCCCTCGTACAGTGTTATGCACTTTCCTCGGTCTGGGTAAGCCGGCACTAGGTTTTGCAACGGTCTCGGAGGTGATTCTTCGCGCCTGACCCTTTCCTGCCTGAAACAAAATCCTGATAAAACCGAATACTCCCCCGCGGGCGCCCGGTTTTGACACGACGATGGTGCTCTGGTACACTGTGCTCAAACACGGGTGGAGTGGTCGAGCAAAGGGAGTGTAAGACCAGCCGAAGCAGGCAGGGCGTGGTAGCGATGGTGCAAATGTTCGTTTACCGCGTGGGCATAGACCCGCGGGGGCGGGTCCTGCTTATCCTTGCGGATAAGGAAGGCAAGCGGTTGCTGCCTATGGTTATCGGCCAGTTCGAGGCCAAGGCAATTGCCATGGAACTCGTCGGCCAGCACTTCGAGCGTCCGCTCACTCACGACCTGCTTCAAAATATTGTCTCGAGCTTAGGGCACCGCGTAGAGCGCGTAGACGTCACCAAGCTGGAAGATGAGACCTTCTTCGCCGAGTTAACGCTAGCCGGCCAGGACGACGTGGTGAAAGTCGACTCGCGGCCGAGCGATGCGATAGCCCTGGCATTACGGGCGGGTGCGCCAATTTATGTCTGGGATGAAGTCCTCGACCGAGCGGCAGTTCGGCCTGAGGATATTGCAATCGAGGGGGAGACAGTCGCGCCTGTCGAGGGTGAAGAAGAGCCCGACATCGAGCGTGTCCGCCGCCTTTTTGAGGACCTGGACATAGACGACGAAGAGCAGTGAATTAGGCTGTAGACTTCCCCCCGGGGGCCCACGGGCACCTGCGACACAGCAGCGAGCAGGGAGCGGCTATGTTCGCTCGGTGGACTGATTGGGCCGAAGACCACGGTAAAAAAGGAGCCTGCCGGTGTCACGTTCATCTCGCTGGCTGTACATTTTCCTGGGTGTATTTGCCGGCTTCATTGTCGTGCTGAAGGTTCTCAGCGTTTTCGCTGATTACTTCTGGTACGAGTCGGTGGGGCAGGCAGCAGTTTTTTCCACGGTACTGTGGACCCGCTTGGGATTGGGTCTGGTTGTGGGCGTGGTTTTCTTCGCCTGGCTTTGGTGGAATGGGCGGATGGCGCGCCGCCCTCTGCCTCAGGGCGTAGTTTTGGTGGGCCGCAGGCTCCTGACCGACGAGGAACGGGCACAGGTTGACCGATATTTAGACCGTATCCTGTTGCTCTTCGCCCTCATTGCTGGCGGCCTTGTGGGGCTGGTGGCCAGCGGCCACTGGTTGGACTGGGTCCACTTCCGTAACCCGGTCCCCTTTGGCTACAGCGATCCGCTATTCCACCGCGACGCCTCCTTTTACGTGTTCAAGCTGGGCTTTCTGCTGTACTTGTGGCGCGTGGCCTTCTACGCCGTCGTGGTAGCCTTCATCATGGCTGTGCTGGTTTATTTCTACCAGGAAGCCATCCGGGTGGTTGGCAACGCCGTTCACGCGATGCCGCACGCACGTGTTCACACCCTGTCGCTTCTTGCGGTGGGACTTCTAGTCAAGGCTGTCGGCTACCGGCTGGACCAGTTTCGTCTCGTATTCTCTCAGCGCGGGGAAGTCTTCTATGGAGCCTCCTACGCCGACATCCATGCTCGCCTGCCGGTGCTCTGGCTTCTGCTAGGGCTGTCCATACTCGCGGCGGTGGCATGTATAGCGGCCTTTCGCTCTCGACGGTTTTTGTTGCCGGGAGGAGCCCTATCAGTTCTCGTTGTTGTTTCGCTCCTTGGCGGCGCTGCGTATCCCTTCCTCATTCAGCGGCTCGTTGTAAAGCCCAACCAGCTAGAAAAAGAGCGGCCCTACATAGCAGCCAACATTGACGCCACGCGGGTTGCCTTTGGCCTCACGAACGTAAAAGACCAGCAGTTCGAACTCCGCAATGACCTGGACTGGGCGGGCGTGCAGCGCAACTGGGCCACCGTGGAAAATCTTCGTCTGTGGGACCATCGCCCGCTGGAGCAGACTTTTCAGCAGACCCAAGCCCTTCGTGCGTACTATACCTTTCCTGACGTTGATGTAGACCGCTATTGGGTGGGTGGACGCTACCGGCAGGTTATGCTGGCACCGCGCCAGCTTGATTACTCCCAGATACCGCCGCCCCAGGCATGGGTCAAGACGTATCTTCAATACACGCATGGCTATGGACTGTGCCTTGCTCCGGTGAACACGGCTGGACCCGAGGGGCTGCCGGTGTACTGGGTCAGGGACATCCCTCCTCAATGTCACCCGGACCTTCAAGTGGACGCAGACAAGGCCGGGTTGTACTACATGGCCAGTCTTCACCCGCGGCTGATCGAGTACATCTCGCGGCCTGAGGAGGCACCGTCTCCAGCACCGCGTGAAACCCCGCCGTCCATGGACGAAGTGGGGGAACAACGACCGACCGGCACCCGCAGCGAGACTGCCCGTGCCCGCCCCACAACTCGCGGCGTCCAGGTGGACTATGCTATCGTCAACACCGAGATTCCAGAGCTGGATTACCCCCAGATGGGCGTGGGCGAGGAAGCCAATGTGATGACGCGCTATTCTGGCCGCGGTGGCGTACCTGTGCATGGGTTCTTTCGCCGCCTGTGCCTGGCCGCTAAGTTCACTGACATCCAGATTCTGCTCACGGGAGCCATAACCAAAGACAGCCGCATTATCATGAACCGCTACCTGCCCGAAGCATTCATCGCCCTTGCGCCGTGGATTATGTACGACCCGGATCCGTACCTGATAATCGCCGGCCGCGAGCTCAAATGGGTTTGCGATGCCTACACTGTCTCCAATCGCTTCCCTTATTCGCGCCCTGTGATGGGGCTGGCGAACTACATACGTAATTCCATCAAGATTGTCTGCGATGCCTACGACGGCATACCTGAGTACTACGTGTTTGACGAGAAGGACCCGCTTCTGCAGTGCTATCGCAAGGTGTTTCCGACCTTGTTCAGACCGCTGTCGGAGATGGACCAGGAGATCCGGGCCCACCTGCGCTACCCGCAGCTTCTCTTTCTATTCCAGGCCGAGACCTATGCGGACTACCATCAGGACGTTGATACCTTTTATCAGCGCGAGGATAGCTGGTCTATTCCGTATGAGGTCTACGCGCGGGGCCGGCGGCTGGTCGAGCCGTATTACGTGATAATGAAGCTGCCCGGCGAGCAGCGGGAAGAGTTCCTCATCATGTTGCCAATGACCCTCCGCGGGCGTGAAGAGCGTAACATGGTGGCCTGGATGGCTGCGCGATGTGACGAGCCTAACTACGGTCAGATTGTCGTGTATCGCTTCCCGAAGAAGCAGTTGGCCTACGGCCCGATGCAGATTGAGTACCGGATTAGCCAGGACGCTAAAATCTCTGAGCTCATGACTCTATGGGGGCAGCGCGGCTCGCGCATCATCCGGGGCAACACGCTGGCCATTCCCATCGAGAAGTCTATTTTGTACGTCGAGCCGATTTTTCTCGTGAGTACTGTCACGACAGAAAACGCTGGCCACGAGGGCGCGGGCCTGCCTGAGCTGCGTCTGGTGATTCTCTCCCTTGGTGACAAGCTTGCCATGGGAAGCAATCTGGACGAGGCCCTGGCGGCCCTGTTTGGCGTCGCCGCCCCACGTGCGCCGGTTCCTTCGGCGGCAGCTCCTGTTTCCGTTACAAGGGCCGCGGCCGCCAGCCTCCGCCAGCTCCTCGACAAAGCCCTTCAGCTCGAAGCAGAAGCTCAGCAGCTCTTGCGCCAGGGCGACCTGGCTGGCTATCAGCGCAAGCAGCAGGAGCAGACGGATATACTTCGCCAGATGCGAGACATGGCTCAGTGATTCATGCCTGTTGCTCGATTTGCTCCCCAGCCGCGAAAGGAAGGTCTTCGGGCCGTCGTCTTCGACTTCGACGGCACCATAGCCGACACGCGCATAGACTTTGCCCTGATGCGGCGGCGGGTTACGACGGCGCTCAAGGCCATGGGGGCCTGGGAAGATACGCTGGGGGAGGGGCGGTATGTACTGGAGATGGTAGAGGCCGCCGCAGCTCTGGCGCGTCAGCGCGGCCTTGACCACCAGGCTATTCTCCAGGCTGCTGAAGAGCAGATTCGCGCTATTGAGTACGAAGCGTGCAGGAGCGCAGAGCTGTGCGAGGGTGCTGAGGAGGCACTGGCCAGGCTGAAGGCTGCTGGCATGCGCATAGGGCTCATTACGCGCAACTGCAGCAACGCGGTCGAGATGGTGCTTTCCCGCAATCCACTGCCCATAGACACACTCATCCCGCGTGATCTGGCCTTGCGCCCCAAGCCTGACCCGGCTCATTTGCTACAGGCTCTTGAGGCTTTGCGCGTGGGGCCGCGCTCTGCGGCGCTGGTCGGAGACCACGTTACGGATGTCCAGTGCGCGAAGGGGGCCCAGGTGGCTCTGGCAGTGGCTGTTGCCGGGGCTTCGTCTTCTGTCGAGGAGCTCGAAGCTGCTGGGGCTGATTTTGTCGCCCTGCACCTGCGCGAGGCAACGGATTTCTTACTCAACCAAGGCGAAAGACGCGATGAGTGACCCTCAACTCTTGCCCGGCGGTAAACTGGACCTCGAGCTTCTTGCCGAGTTGCTGGGCCGACTGCTTACAGACGACCCCAGCGTTGTACAAGGGCCGGGTATTGGCCTTGACGCAGCCATCCTTGACGATGGCGGCCCTGACCTACTGGTGGCCAAAACAGACCCCATAACCTTCGCCACGGATGCCATCGGCTACTATGCGGTCGCGGTCAACAGCAACGACATTGCTGTCTGCGGGGCTGAGCCGCGCTGGATGATGGCCACCGTCTTGTTGCCAGAAGGCTCCGCCACAGCAGCCCGGGCCAGGGACATATTTGCTCAGATTACCGAGGCGTGCCAGAAGATGGGAGTCATCCTCGTCGGAGGCCACACCGAAGTGACGCCGGCGGTGACGCAGCCTGTGGTCGTTGGAGCCATGCTTGGGCGTGTCGAGCGGGGGCGTCAGGTCTCGGCTGCCGGTGCCCGGCCTGGGGACGTTGTGCTTTTGGCAGGCGCCGCAGCCATCGAGGGCACCGCTTTGCTGGCTCGTGAGAAGGCCGACGACCTTCGTCGGCGTGGCTACGACGCGGAGTTTCTACGCCGTTGTGCCGAGATGCTTTATGATCCGGGCATTTCGGTCTTGCCGGCTGCACGGGCTGCGAAGCAGGCCGGCGGCCTCCACGCCATGCACGACCCGACCGAGGGCGGCATTGCCACAGGCCTGTGGGAGATGGCCCTCGCCTCTGGCCGGCGCATCGTGGCTGATCCTGGCGCGGTTCCTGTAGCCCCGGAGACGGCCAGCCTGTGCGCCGAGTACGGCCTTGACCCGCTTGGCGTGATTGCCAGCGGGGCGCTACTGCTGGCGGTTGACCCGGTGGGGGAAAGTGCAGTCCGTCAGGCTATCCTGGACACAGGCCGACCGTGTGTGGCGATAGGCCATGTGGAAGAGGGCGAGGCGGCAGTGGTCACCCATGATGCTCGGCTCTGGCCACGCTATGACCAGGACGAGGTCACGAAGGCTTTGGGTGGATAGGCCTGCGTAGTACCGCAAGCTGGCTCTTCGGCTTTGCTGGAGGCCTGGTCGTCCTGCGCCGGTACAAGCTCATCTTTCTCGCTCGGCGGGCGTCCATTTCGGCTCCAGGCCGCCGCATGGCGAAGGCTTGAGACTTTTGTCCTGGCGTGCGCGGTGCAAGCGGTGGTGGTCGGCGTCCAAAACAGCCTGGGAGACCGTCACAAAAGTCGCTTTCTCGCTCCACAGACGCGGTCTCAGATAGAGCCCTGGGGCCGTAGCGATATACACTTTCTTCACTGCAGATGAGCCAGCACCAGCTTTGGCAACAGGCTCCTGGGAGACCTTTGCTCTGGCGTGCGTGGTGGAAGCGTTTTAGAATGGCCGCAGGTTGCGTCAGATCGCCCTTTGCCCTGGCGTGCGTGGTGGAAGCGAGATAAGCGCTGCGGCGGATGCCGCGGCGACTCTTCCATCCTGGTGTGTAGTGGAAGGGTGGAGTCAGCGTTTGCCATAGACGCGGCCCTTCTTTTCTTGGCGTGCGCCGTGGAAGCAAAGGAAAAAGGTTTGGGACTGGTAGCAGGAGAGCGCGCTTTTCAGTGATTTCCACCACAGACAGATTTCCTGGGCAAGCTGCCGTAGTTGTGCGCCGGAACAAAAGAGGATTCGGAGAACGCCGCACAGTCCCCAACACTTCATTGATAGGGGGTCTGAGGCCATGATGAGCCGCAGCTTCGGTTGCAGGGTCAGCGACGAGTACGCAT
>JANZZA010000274.1 GCA_026419655.1 Armatimonadota bacterium
CGGCTGCCCTATCGGTGGTCTTCGTGCCACTGCTTGATTGCTTCGAGGGCTTCGGGGGTGCCGATTTTGTCTAAGGCTGTGAGGGCTGCTTGCTGAATTGCCGGGGCCGGGTCGTTGAGAAGGTTGATCAGGGCAGGCACCGCGGCAGGATGACCTATTTCTCCGAGGGCATCAATGGCGGCTTCCCGTGTAGCCAGACTCTCGGCATGGGCGCACTCCAGCAGCGGCTTTAGCGCTCTCAGGTCCTTGATAAGTCCGAGAGCTTCCGCGGCGCCGGTCCGGACCAGCTCGTCGGGGTCCTTCAGCCGACTGATAAGAGCCGGCACAGCGTCTTCTCCAAAATCCTCCAGCGCATCCCGCGCGGCGTCGCGGACGATTTCTTCAGCGTCGCCAAGGCGCTCAATGAGGGCCGCTACGGCTTGGGGCGGCCGCAGGCGCCTAAGTATTAGTGCCGCCCCGACCCGCGCTCTGGAGTTTCCCTGCCGCAACTGCTCAAGCACTGCTGGCACCGCCGCGGCGCCCAAGGCCGCGAGACCACTTACAGCCTCTTCCCGCTCCTGCTGTTCTCTGCTGCCAAGCTTCGCGATGAGCTGGTTCAACTTCCACCGCGTGAGCAAGTCCTTCAGCCCGCCCATCGTGCGTCCCCCTTGCCTGCAAGGCTTTAAGACGCGCTCGCGCCGCGCGCCTCCCCATTGTTAATGTTATACCCGCTGTGGATGCTCTAATCCGCCAAATAGACAAAAATCCGGACACACGCTTCAAGTGCCACGCTTGAAGCTTGCGTGAACTTCTGCGAGAACGGTCCGGAGGGTCCTTGTGGAGTTAACTCATAAAGAGGGGGGCTTTAGCACTGCCTTCTCGGGGCGTCGCCGGCTCTACGCCGGGCACGCTGTGGCGCTCGCGGACGCGGCAGGTGGCGGCTCACCCGTCGCGTAGTGGTTCACTTCCCAATGGGGCTGCCGACGCTAGAAGGGCATCTGGGAAATGCTCTGGGACACGAGGGTGAATGCTATAGCCAGCATGCCGATTAGACCCATTCCGCAGGTGAAACCCGCGTAAAGCACCGGCGTCCACCGCCGCCAGTTATCTTCTCCGAAGCGATGCCGCAGGTACAGGTGGCCTATCAGGGCGCCGATGAACTGGGGTATCGCAAAATGGGGGATCATGCCCAGGCCTCGAATGAAGCCATAGATAAGCAGCACCGGCAGGCGCAGGAGATTCAGTACCCCGTAGGCTCCCACGCCAAACACCAGCCCAGCTACCATCAGCCAGGGCTTTATCGCCCGCAGGAAAATCTCCTTGTGGCCGCCCTCTGTCGTCGCCGAGAACCAGAGCCACTGGTTTAGCGCAGTGAAGTCCCAATATTTTTGCGCATAGGGATAAGCTTCGGACGGGATTGGGCGCAGCTTCCAGATATAGCTCCAGAACAGGAAGCTGCAGAAAAGCATGACTGGGAACATGAGAAGCTCTGTCTTCACGATGCTGGTGATGCGCGTGCCTGTCAGCTCGATCTCCCGGAAGCGCTGGGCCTGGGCTCCGTAATTGGCAAGCGGGATGGGCGCAAACCAGATGTCAACGCCCTTGTAGCCGCTGAGGATAAAGGTGGCTTCTCGGATCATTGGAAAGGCCACAAATTGGCCCGTAAGACCGATCATGCGAGCATTGATGTACGACTCCACTGGCGTCCAAATAAAGCCATAAAGCACGACCCACCAGACGGGGAAGCGTGGTACCAGCTTGGCGCACAGCACCACGTACCCAACGGTGGCCACCAGCCAGATGCCCAGCATCGCCCAAACGTTATAATCACCTCGGCCGGCGGGCGGTTGGCCGAGGGTAAAGCCGCCGCGGACGCCCTGCCGCGCTGCTTCCCGCCACTGTACCCACATCTTCCACATCCCCAGGAAGGCCACTGCGAAAGCTGTCCCGATGCCGAAAGACAGCCAGATGTCAATGGACGCCGCCCAGACTGTGCGGGTGGTCTCCATCCCCGGGCGCCACGTTGGCATGTGACCGGTGACCTGAGCGATGGGATTGATGATGATTGTGGCGATTGCCGCGGCAAAGCTGCCGGCTACCATCCAGAAGGGCAGAACAAGGCCCACGAGGACGTCGGCCAGATTTGTGCCGATGCCTGTGGCCGCTGCTGGCAAGAACCGCTCGGTACCCTGCGTGAAGTCTATCCACGGGATGGGCAGGATCTGCAGAGGCTTGAGAAGGACGACGCTCGTCAACGTAGGAATGGCCACGTAAATGACGCCAAAAACAATGCCCATCATGGTGCCGATGGAGAAGATGCGCCAGCGCCAGGTTTCCTCTTTGCGCGAGGATTCGGCGAGGGCCGTGGCGCCCTGGGCGGTGACCGGCGCCAGAGGAAAAGGCAGCTTTTCGCCGTCCGAGACCAGTCGGAACAGAACGTAGCCGAAGGAGAACCAGGCCAGGCGGCTGAGGATGGTGGTCCCTATCGCCACCGCAATGGCCGGGTACCAGTCAGGATGAAGGAAGGTGCGGTTGCGGACGGCCCAGGAATCGGGCGGCGGAGCCACCCAGATCGGGACTTGCTCGCCCAGGCCGGCAGGTGCATTAGCCCGCAGAAACTGGGCCCAGATGAGCCCCGCGAATAGGCCGCCGGAAAGCTGCAGTACCCCGCCGATGGTGCTGGAGAGCCCGTCGGCCATGTAGTAGAGCACGTAGATTTCCTGGCGGCTCAGGATTTGGAAGGAACGCCGGGCGACTTCTGTAAAGAGGATAATAGTTGTCCACTGCGCCGCCGGACCAAGGGACTGGCCAACCACGAGGCCCAGGTAGATGGACCCGGGCATCATCACAAAGCCCACAAACAGGGCGCCCAGGACCGTCTTCCAGTTGAACCCCTCACGGTACTCAGTCGGCGTCTCGACAAGGTCACGATAGATAGCCAGTTCTTCAACTTCTCGCATGGGCAAGCCGCAATCACCCACCGAGGGAGGCTTGTCTGCCTCTTCGCCGCCCGGCCCGGCTTTCCTCCGGGCGCGGCGCAACATTGGATAGGCTTTCTTCGTTTTCCCTTCATCTGTCGGCTTTCGCCAGGCGCCGCTTGCTGTGCGTTCCTACCGGCCTACAGGCACAGTCGTGGCTGGCAGGTGCCGGGGGTAGAGCGGCAAGGGAGCTGGTCAGTCAGCGCCCAGGGTCGAAGCAGCAGGAGAGAGTATCGGACAAGAGCTACGGCACCACGTCTCCCCGGGCACCTCCCTGCCTTCACAAAAACCTGTTCTGGATCAGCCTGAGCCATTTCGCATGACCGCCTTAAGGAATGTCCGTGAGACAGTTACGCAGCGGGCAAACCAGGGCCTAATCGCCGCCGGGCAGTCTTTCGGGCAATCTTTCCCCGCGGCGAAGGAGAGCCTGCACTTGGTCGAGAGTGGGCAAGCCCGCACGGCCGCCAAGGGCCTGACAACTCAGAGCCGCCGTGGCCGAAGCGAAGCGCATCGCATCTGGCAACGCCATCCTCCTGGCGAGGCCGAAGGCAAAGGCGCCATGATAGACATCGCCAGCGCCCGTGGTGTCAACAACGGGCTGCACTTCGAAGGCTGGCTGGTAGACTATCTCTCCGCTTGTGTCGCAGGCCACGCTCCCGCGGGCACCCATAGTCACCACAGCTACGCCACCGGCTTGCTTAGCTATTGCTGCTGCCGCAGCTTCGCAGGATTGTTCGCCGCTCCAGTTGAGGGCGCAGTCCTGTGGAAGGATTGGATAGTCCACCAGGCGCAAAAGCTGTGCGGTATGCTCGCCAAGGTGTTCTATGTCGGCCACAGTCGGGATGCCCAGTTCGCGGCAGCGCTGGACAAGGGCAGTGGCAGCGGCAAGATGGTGAGTGTCCACCAGGACCACGCGGGCATTGCTGGCCCGGTCGTAGTCAAGCTCTTCGGGGGCTATGGTGCCGGTGGCCGGGGGCCGCCACAGGATTGCCCGCAGCCCCGTCGCCTTGTGTGCAACACAGAAGGCCCACTGGGAGCGGGCGCTGGGAATGACCTGCAGGCCCCAGGAGGCGTCTACGCCGACATGTTCAAAAGCCTCGCGGATTTTGCGCCCATAGTCGTCATCGCCGACGCGACCGATAAAGGCCACGCGGCCTCCCAGGCGCGCAATGGCAGCCGCGGCCGTAGCTGCCGGGCCCCCGCCCTGCTCTTCGAGTGCCAGCAAGGGGCGCTTCTGGTCGAGCTGTGGCCACTCCTCGCAGATACCGAGTGTGTCCCAGCAGCACGTGCCCAGGCACACTACGTCATATGCTGGTGCACAAGTGGCCTTCATAAGTCTCCCCGTCAGTGGAACTGGGAGCAATAAGCTAGTCGTTTGGTTCGCCAATGAGCCGCAGGATGTTGCCGCCGAGAATCTTGGCGGTGTCTTCGCGGCTCAGGCCCCAGCTGCGAATCCAGGCCAGGTCCTCGGCCAGCGCTGCCTGGTTATCGGGGTTCCACGGATAGTCCAGGCCATAAATGATTCGGTCTGGCCCAACGGTGTCGAGCAGCACGTCAATTCGCTGCCAGGTAATGCGGTAAACATTCGCCCGTCCCGAGCACTGGGTGAGGCCAGCGTAAACATTTCGGTTATTGTGCAGCACGGCTAGTGCCTCATCGAAAAGGGCGTAGCCCCCGAGGTGGTCCATGATAATCTTAAGACAGGGGTGGCGCTGAGCGACTTCGTCAAGAAGCATGGGCCGATAGGTATTCAGCAAGCCGCCGTGGGTGCCAGTGTGGATGTGCAGGGGGACGTTCAGCTCTTCAGCCGCCGCCCAGAACTCGTCAAGGGAAGGGTCGTTGACCGCGATACCATGGACCGGTGGATGGACCTTGACGCCCTTGAGGCCCGCGCGGATGAGCTGGGCCAGCCTTTGTGCAGCGTCGCGCTGCGCGGGGTTGATGGTGGCGAAACCGCGCAAATGTGGGTAGTCTTGCAGCTCGGCCAAAAGCCAGTCATTGGGGTCGGCGAAAGTCTGAGCCGCCTGCCCACCCCAGCCAAGGTTCTCGTGCTCAAAGGGCGCAAAGACCACGGCCCCGTCAACCTCATTCGCTTGCAGGATTTCAGCCAGCCGGGGCAAGGTCCCGTCTTGAGGGTTCGCGGACAGTCCAAAGTGTGTTGCGCCGGTGTGGCAATGGCTGATAAAAACCTTCATCATGGTGTCACCATCCGATCTTGCTGTCGGGGCACAGTTGTCATGCGTTCTCTGGCCGGATATTGTTTTCGTGTATTGGCCGGAGCGGAATGTTCCTGGCCAGAACACCATTATATATGCAAGCAGGTTACATGCCAAAGCCAACCCGCGGGGAGATTGTTTTTGTTCTTCTCTGGGCGGCTTTCGTGGTAGTCCTCGCCGGCCTGCCCTATGTTATAGCTGCTTCCTGGGCCGGGCCTGACCGATATTTCAGTGGCTTCATCGCCGCTGTGGACGACAGCAATGCTTATCTTGCGTGGACCCGCCAGGCTGCCGAAGGAAACCTGTTTCTGGCCAACCAGTACACCACCGCTTTCCAAAATCCTCGCTTCTTCAGCCTGTTTTTCCAGGCCACGGGCTGGCTATGTCGGGTCTTCGGCCTGCAGCCCATAGAGGCTTTTCATCTAGCCCGGCTTGTTGGCGTCCCTGTGGCCCTTTACAGTTTCTACTGCCTCTGCGCCTTCGTGACAGCTCGGCGGCTTATCCGCGTTGCTGCTCTCGTTATCGCGTCGCTGTCGTCCGGCCTCGGCTGGTTGTTCGTACTGCACGCTTATGGCGGCGGCAGACCGAAAGCTTTCCCAATAGATTGCGCGGCCAACTGGCTGGTGATGCCCGAGGCGGTGACTTATCTAAGTTTTCTCATCAATCCGCTGTTCACGTGGTCGCTGGCTCTACTTAGTGCCGGTTTGTTGTGGGCATGGGCGGCGTTGGCTGAAGGCAACTGGCTCCGCGGTCTTGTTGCTGGTCTCATCGTCCTGGTGCTCGGCAACATCCATACTTACGACATTCCTGCCGTCTGGCTGTCGGTGGTCTTTGGGGCCTGGCTTGCGGTAGTCTATTCCGGCCTGAAGCTGCCACGCGCAGTTGCCCTTGTCTGCTTGATCATTGCGGTATCTGCCCCTGGGCCCCTGTGGGCGTGGTACACATCTCAGGCGGATCCGGCCTGGCTGGCAAAAATAAACACGCCCACTCTCTCCCCAAGGCTGCTCGACTACGCCTTAGGGTTCGGGCTGGTGTTGCTGGCCGCGGTCGTTGGTGCGGCAGTTGCTTGGGCGCAGCGCCGAAAGAACTGGCGTCCCATGGCCGTAGTTTTTTGGGCCACAGTAACTTTCGCCCTGGCGTATGCCCCTGTAAGCTTTCAGCGCAAAATGATAGAGGGGGAACACCTGGCCTTGTCTTTGCTGGCAGCTATCGGTCTGGTGACAACGGCGGAAAGCCTCATGGGCCAGCGCCTGAGGAAAGGCTCAGCGGCGACAGCTCCTCGGCGGTCTCGCGCCGCTAATGTGCTCGTTGTTCTTGCTCTGTTCGTGGTCCTGACCGCGCCTTCTAATCTGGTATTTGTCGCAGATGCTCTTGGTCATGTGGCAGCGAACAATGCTGACCTGCTGGGCGTCCTTATGCCGCCAGTGTACTTGACCCATGATGAGGTGGTCGGGCTGGAGTGGCTTGCGTCCAACACTACCTTCGCCGACGTGGTCATGTCGTCGTCGCTCATTGGCAATCACATTCCTGCGTGGTCTCGTGCGCGGGTGGTGGCCGGCCACTGGGCTGAAACACTTAACCCGCGTGCCATGCTGCGAACTGTGACGACCTTTTACGCTCCCGGCATTGACCCCACCATCCGCGAGGAAATACTGCGCAATACCGGCGCAACCTATGTGTGGTGGGGACAGTACGAGCGGCTAATACAGCGCTCCATGCAGGCGGCCGCCGAGCGGGCTGTCGGCGGGCCTGTAGAGACCCCTGACCCACCCCACAGGGGGCTTGCCAGCCTTGTTGAGGTCTTTTGCCAGGGCGATGTGGTGATCTACCGCGTGCTTGCTCGCGACTAATTTGCCATTCGGGAAGCAGGCCGGCGCAAGCGGGGAGGACAGAGGGCGCTGCGGCGCAAGGCTCTAGCGGGCGGCTCTTGGCGAGCTAGATTAGGTGTCCCCATCGTTTGCCAAGCCGACTGCCAGGTTATCCAGGTTCAGGGTCATTCCATCTGACGCCGCCCGAACTTCAAGGCCGGTTTCCTGGCTCATGCGCTCGGCGATTTCCCATGGCTTGTTGCGAAGTACGTTCATACCAAAGTGAGTTATTATCGCCAGCCCTGGGGCTGCTTCGGCGATGAGCCGAGCCGCTGAGGCTGGGTTGAGGTGCGGCACGGCTGGCCCGTGGTCGCTGAAGAGCACAACGTTGACCAAGAGCAACTCGCACTCGCTGAAGGCCCGGCCGAGACCTTCGTGGTAGTAGGTGTCCGCAACGACCCCCACGCGGCCTCTGGCGTCGTCAAAGATGAGCCCGTAGGTCTCCACGCCGTGGTGAAGAGCTGCGGCGGTGCGAATAAGGAGGTCGCCAAGCTCATGCACGCTGCCAGGCGCCAGAGTCTCCCGGCGCGACACGAAACGCTGGACATACCGGCATAGGGGAGAGTCATCCTCGTAGGCGGCGCGAGGGGCCAGCAGCAATCCATTGCGGTATGTGCCGCCGTCGGTCATGGCCTCTATCATTACGTTGGCGTCGTTGGCGTGGTCCAGATGGTGGTGCGTGAGCACGACGGCATCTAGGGTGGTGGGGTCGAGCTTGGGCCGGCTGGCCCAGCAGCGCACCAGGCTGCCAGGGCCAGGATCGAGAATGACGTTGCGTCCACCCATGCGCAGCCAGATGCCGCCAGAAGCCCGCAACTGCCGTGCCACGACGAACCTTGCCCCAGCCGTGCCTAGGAACTTGAGGAAACGTTCCGGGTAGCGCTCAGCTGTACGGGGCATGGCAGGGCCCTCGCTACTACTCGCCAGCAGTGGGCTCAAAGGTCAGTGACGGCAGTTGGGCTTCGGCGGCTTCCCCCGCGGCCCGACGGTGCATGAACTCTCGCGCCTGATGCATGAAGGCTTCCATGCGGGTAGCTGCGGTGGCCTGCTCCAGGCCGTCGTAGACCATGTTGAGGAATGGAATGCCGCCGAAATCCTGCCGCACATATTTTAGAATGGCGTGTGAGATTGTGCCGGGCATGCAGGTGAAGGGCATGACAGCGATGATGCCTGACAGGCCCTTGCGGGCGAAATCCACGGCTTTGCCGACGGTCATTATGGCCTCGCCTTCGAAGGTGTGGTGCACGTAGGGCGCAGCATACCAGAGAACCATGTCTGTAGGCGGCTCGTGAGCGTTCCGCAAGAAGCCGTCGAAGACCTCCACCAAAGCATGTTCGTCGTGCTTCATGACCTTATCGGTGAGCTTGTTTTTGATGACCAGGCCCCACTGCCGGCGCTGCCGCGCCCTCATGTCGCGCCGGAAGTTGCGATACAGGAACCATTCATACACCGGCGCCATCCACACTTCGCCGCCCAGTGCCTCGACCTGGCCAATAACGTTCTGGTTGGAGAAGCGATTGGCCCGCACGTAGAACTCGCCAACGAGGCCAATGATTGGCTTGGGCACAGAGCGGTCTACAGGCACAGCCTCGAAGCGGCGTCGGGCGCTCTCGAGGGCGGCGGCGATGTCGTCGAGTTTTCCGCCCTGCCGTATGGCTTCGCAAACTTCGTCGAGGGACTCCCAATAGGCCTGATTTGCCATTCCGGGAACTGTTTCGTATGGGCGCGTTTCCAGAAGAGCTTTCTCCACAAGGTCAGCCGCCACCACGCCGCGCCAGCCCAGATGGATAAACTTGCGGCCCACAATGCCCAGGTCGTTATAAAAGCTGGCCGCCTGATTGGGTGCGTAGATGGGCACGTCCTCGTAGCCAAGCTCATCGAGCACCAGTCGCTGGAGGGCATTGTATTGGCCGAAGCGGCACGGCCCACCAGAGCCGCCCATGAAGAAGGCGTACCGGTCGCGGTCGAAGTCGGGCTGCTTGACGCGCTTGACCATGTCGCCGGTAGTGACGATGGCCGGGAAACATTCCTTGCCCGTGGTATAGCGGCGGCCCCAGTAGAGGGTCTCCTCGTCTGGTTCTGGCAGCACCTCGGCGTTCATGCCGCACGCCTGGAAAGCAGCCGCCAGAGCATAGGCGTGGCCGCTCATATTCGGGATTAATACCGTCCGCTGCATACCGCGCTCGATGGTGAGGCGCCGAAACACCTTCTGGCCTCCGAACTTGCGCCCGTGGACTTGTTCAATCGAATCCAAGAAGGCCTCGCAGCGGGTGATCATGCCGGCGTCGGCCGAGTGCTCATCAATCTCGATTATAAGCGTTGGCTTTTCGCCGAGGCGCTCCTGGAAGAATCTTTGCAGGAAGCTATCGGGGCCGCACCCGAAGTTTGTCAGATAGAGGGGGTACAGGCGGGGGTCGTCGGCCACAATCTCAGCCGCCGCCAGTATCCTCTGACCATACCGCCAGTACATATTGAACCAGTCCCCACGCAAGCGCACCTTCGCGAGCGGCAGGCAGTCCAGAGGAATGGCCAGCACACCCATATCGCGCAGCTTCTGAGGGATTTCCAGGTTGGCGCCGGGGTCGCACGCATTATAAGCACGGCCCACGATGACGATGGCAAACTTGTCCTCAGGGAGGCTTTCGAGGATTTCCTGGCCCCGCCGCCGCATGGTTTGCTCAAATTCCCGCTGCGCCTGCAGGGCTTTATCCACTGCTGCCCGGAGCTGGCGCATCGAGGCGCCAAGCGCCTGGGCTGTATCTGAAAGCGCTTCTACTAGATGGTCTGGCCCGTAGTCGAAGTAAAGCACAGGCGTCAGCACTTGCACGCCGCGCTCCGTGAAGCCTACTGCAGACCGCAGCCAGTACGGTGAGCTTTGCACATAGGGACAAACAAAGCTGTCAGTCATTCCGGGGTCGGCTTTCGGCAAATTTACTACGCTGGGCAGGAACAGGTAATCAATCTCCTGGTCTAGCAGCCACAGTACATGGCCGAGGAAAACTTTGCACGGGAAACACCATTCCGCAGTGGACTGCTCGACGCCGTCGTGGATGATGGCTTTGTTGGTCGGCGGCGAGAGCACCACGCGGCAGCCCAGCTCGTTGAAGAAGGTGTGCCAGAAGGGATAGAGGTCGAAGAACAGGTGCCCGCGGGGCAGGCCTATGCGCGGAGCATCGTCGGGCAGGTCCTGCTGAGCAGTGTAGGACTTCAGCAGCGCGCGCTCGCGCTCCCGGAACAGGTCCGGAAGGTCGGGGCGCTTGCGGGCTGTGCGCTCGACATCGTACTTTTCACAGCGGCTTCCGTAATGTAAGGGCTTCTCGCCCTCGATCTTCACGACCTTGATTTCGCAGCGGTTGGCACAGTCCTGGCACTCGAAGGTTTCAATAGCATAGGGGCGGCGAGACAGGTCAAAGCCCTTGAACTTTGACGGCTGGCCGTGGTCGTTTTCGAGGGCAATGACGGCGCAGCCGATGGCACCGGTAACCTCATTGTGGGCTGGCACGGTGATGGGCTTGCCGGTTACCTGCTCGAAGGCCGCCACGACGGCCCGGTTGAGGGCCGTCCCGCCCTGGAAGAAGATATGCTCCCCGACGCGCTTGCGGCCCACGACGCGGTTGAGATAGTTGTAGACAATGGAGTACGCTAGGCCGGCCACCAGGTCTTCCACAGGCGCCCCGGCTTGCTGCTGGCGTGTCAGCTCTGTCTCCATGAAGACCGTGCACCGCTCGCCCAGGTCCGCGGGAGTCTTTGAACGGAAGGCCAGTTCGGCAAACTCGCCCTTTATTGAGATGCCCAGCCGCTCGGCCTGCTCTTCTAAGAAGGACCCCGTGCCGGCGGCGCAGACCTTGTTCATCTCAAAGTCCACCACATGACCGTGGTCGAGGGAAATGAATTTACTGTCCTGGCCGCCAATCTCGAAGATGGTGTCTACTTGCGGGGAGACTTCCAGGGCCCCGCGAGCTTGGGCCGTAATCTCGTTCTTGACCACGTCGGCGCCGACGAAATCCGCGATCAGGTACCGCCCGGAGCCTGTTGTGCAGACGCCACGAATCTCCACCAGGTCGCCTATTTCGGCTCCAATTTCTTCCAGGCCTTGCCTGACGGCCTCAATCGGCTGGCCGGCGGTCATCAAGTAACGCTTGGCGAGAACACGCCGGTGTTGGTCAATGACTACCAGGTTGGTGCTTATGGAGCCTACGTCAATGCCCAGATACGCCGGCACGCGCTCACCTGGCGGCGGAGATGGGCGATGGACCTGGCCCTCCATGATGACCGACCGGCGTAGCTCAAGGGGCGGGAGATTCTTAGCCGGCCGTTGGGCGACGTACTGTCTCAGTTCTTCGAGTCTGCTCCAATCGGGTGCCGAAAGACTCCCGGCAGCACGGGCGTGCAGCACCGCTCCAATAGCGCCCATCGAGGCGAAGTGACGCGGGATGATAAAGTTATCCTCGTCCAGTTCAAGCACGTCGCGCAGGGCCTTGACTATCCCTGGATTGGCCGCGACGCCGCCTTGGAAGGATACGGGCGGCTCCAGGGGTGCGGATGACCCGACGGTGCTTTTGAAGTTTCGCGCCAGCGCATAGCACAGGCCCGCCACGATGTCGTGAGTGGGGGTGGCTTCCTGCTGCAGGTGTATCATGTCGCTCTTGGCAAAGACTGAGCAGCGGCCTGCCACCCGCGGCGGATGCTCGCTTTTCAGGGCGAGCTGGCCGAACTCCTCGATGGTCAGGCCCAGCCGGGAGGCCTGCTGGTCAAGGAAGGACCCGGTCCCGGCGGCGCACATGGCGTTCATGGCGAAGTCACCGATTTCAACGCCGCCGTCCGTCTCTCTGTGCAGAAAGATGAGCTTGGAATCCTCTCCGCCTATTTCTATTATTGTGCGGACCTCAGGGTAGAGGGAGCCGGTGGCGGTCGTCTGTGCCACCACTTCATTTACGAAGGCGCCGCCGAGGATGCTGGCGACGACTTTTCCGCCGGCGCCGGTGGCGGCCAGGCCCGTGATGGCCTCCTCGCCGTAGCGCTCCAGAAGGCTGCGAAGAGCCTCGGCGGCCACGCGCATGGGCTGGCCGTGGTGGCGCAGGTAGTGCTCTTCAACCACCCGGCCTTCTTCGTCTATAAGCACGACGTTGACGCTCACCGATCCAACGTCAACGCCCGCATGATACTCTCGCGACATACTGACTCCGCCCTTCCGGGGGCAAAATATGCACAGGGATTATATTGTCCGTGCCTATTTTCGGCAAACGGCGGGCTGACTGGCACTGGGCACCGCCCCGTTAGCGCGTCTAGGTAACGCGACCGGCCAGAAGCACGGCTGGGGCCGGCGGCCTGAAAAGGGGCAGCAAGACAGTACGGCTGGAGGCGGTCTTCAAGGTGTTTCCCCACGAAGAGGTGTTTAGCAGCCCCTTGCCTGCAAACGGTCCGCCTGCGTGGTTTCCCTCTCTAAAGGTTTCAGCTTGGCGCAGGGGAAACAAACAACTGCCGCTTATGTATCTTTCCAGGAGGTGTGATGAAGTTGGCGCTGAGGGTCGTGTCTGTTGTTTTCCTATCTTGCGTGACCGCTGCCCACGGGCAGAACTCTCAAGGGGTTGAGATAGGCGGCGTGGTATACGAATACGTGGACCCTGGGGAGCCTTTCACTGAGGCGCCACGGCCCGCCCAGCCGTGGGCGTCGCCGGTGCCAAACCAAGCCGAAAACGAGGCCGGAATGATCCCCTTCGTCACGCCCGACCCTGGTGATTACAGGCCCTATCGCCGCCCCAAACCTGAGGAGCGTGTGGAAAGCCTCAGTGCCTTCCTCACGCCGGGCGAAGACGAACCACTATGGGTCGGTGTATGGGCGCTGGCTGACCTGGAAGGCCTGCGCGCAGAAGTGAGCCTGCCCAATGCGCCCCTTTCCGTAGACATTCGTCATCTTCACTGCTGGCCCCAGCGCACCGGCTGGCGCAGCCGCCAGTTCTATATCACTCCCGAGCTAATCCTGCCTTGCTCGGACGGTCGCAAGGTAGTCCCCGGGCGTCGCGGCGTGCTTGAGGAACGTCCCTTTGACGTGAAGGCCGGCGAGACGGCGGCCTTCTGGTTCACCCTCACCGCCCGCGACGACGCGCGACCGGGCGCATATAAGGGCACGGTGACCATTGCTACTGCTGGACGCCGGCAGTTGACTTTACCTCTCACGGTAGAGGTGCTTCCCTTTCGTCTGCAGCGTCCAGCCGACCGCTACTGGCTGCTCTACGCTGACGTGGCCCGCTGGCAACTGGGCAACCTTACCGATGAGCAAATTCTGTCAGAGTTGCGTGACTTCGCCCGCCATGGCATGACTGGCCTGGTTGAGGTGCCCCTCGGCAAGCCTGATTTGTCCGGCCTGAAGGAAGGCCGCGTGCAGTTTGACGCAGCTCCCTACAGGCGCCTGGCTGAGCTTTGCCAGCGCGCTGGCCTGCCCGGCCCGCACGTCTGCTCTTACGGCATCGCCTATCAGGTCATGGAGGCTCTTGGCATCCAGGCCGACCTGATGAAGGACCAGTGGCCGGAAGAAGTCAAAAAGGGTGTCTCAGCCGTTGCCAGGGCCGCCGTCGAGGCCACTGCCGGCCTGCCGCGCTGGTATTTTTACGGCTGGGACGAGCCAAGCGGTGACAATACTTATGCCGTTCAGGACTACCAGGCCTGGCATGACGGCGGCGCCCTCACCTATGCTACCTTCTACATGCTAGGTTTTCTGGAAAAGGCCAAGGACTACCTAACAGCACCGTGTTTCGGAGTTGGCCTGGTCAGCGGCGAAGATTCAGCCCGTGCAGCCCGCGAAGCTTGCGAAAAGACCGGTGCCGAGTTTTGGTGGTACGGCACCGGCTCCTACGTCAATCCTTATCCGCAGGAAAGCGGCCTTTTCTACAACCGCTACGGAGCCGGCTTTCTCTTTTGGAAAACCGGGGCCAAAGCCCAGGTCTCCTGGACCTTCTGTCGGCCGCACGAAGACGTCTTCAATGACTTCGACGGCTCCCCGCACAACGCCGCAGAGCCAAAAGAACAGGTTACGGCCTATCCGCATCTCCTCCGGCCCGACGACTGGAGCACGTATCAGGGCGCTATTCCGACGATTGCCTGGGAAGCTTTGCGCGAAGGCTGGGACGACTACCGTTATCTATACACTCTGACGCAGGTCATAGCCCAGGCGCGGGCCAGTCGGGATAGGGCAGCCCGGCGTGCTGCTCGCCAGGCCCAGGAGCGCCTCGATGCCCTGGTAGAAGCAATCCCCTGGGCCAATCCAATGCTGCCGGCGGCCTTTCCAACCGACGTGATGCAGAAAGCGCGGCGTGCCGTAGCCGACGAGATACTTGCCCTGCAGGATCTGCTATCCGGCCGGCGCGAGCGCACCACAGCAGCGCCAGAGGCGCGCGTAAGACTGACCGTGCGCACTCTGGCGGCAGGTGATGCCGTCCCTTTATCCCTGCCGGCGGCGGTGGTAGCGACCGCCTCGGGGCCACCCCGAGTGGACGGCGTTCTGGATGACGCCTGCTGGGAGCAAGCTCAGGCAGTCTCGGACTTTGTGGACCACGCCACCGGCAAGCCAGCCCCCATCGAAACGCTCGCACGAATCTGCCAGGACGATGATGCTTTGTACGTGGCCTTCGACTGCGCCGAGCCGCGCATGGACGCCCTTGTTGCCAGGCGCGGCGGCCGGGACGCCGACGGCGTCTGGCTGGAGGACAGCGTCGAATTTTTTCTTGCAGGCCCGACCCGGCGGCCCTATGCCCACGTGATAGTGAACGTTGAGGGTACCCTCTACGATGAAGTCGGCCAGGACTCATCCTGGAACGCGGACATCAAAGCAGCCGTCGGCCGGCGGCGGGATGGCTGGAGCGTGGAGATAGCTTTGCCCTGGAAGGACCTGGAAGCCGCGGGCATTAAACGGGCGCCTCTCATGACGGGGAATTTTTGCCGCAACCGCTTCGCTGGCCGGGAGACCAATGTAAACCCGCATAGCGCATGGTCTTTCCCCAACGGGTACTTCCATACTCGTGAGCGCTTTGGAATTCTCCAGCTTGCGCCCGGGCCGGTGGTACTCTCGCGGGTGATGGTGCCGGGCTACTGGGGGCCGCAGGAGATGCAGGTGGTACTCAGCAATACCGACACTGCTGAGCGTCTGGCCTGGGTTCTCTTTGACGGCCGGCGCCAGGCCAAAGCCCTCCCCCCACGAGCGGCAGGTGCCTTTTTCTTTCCGGTGAACCTGTCGCAGCCCGGACCAAAAACACTAACGTTCACTTATGGCGCCGAGAGTCAGGCCCATCAGCGTGCGGAAGTCGTTGTCCCGGTTCCCCATCCTCTCTCTGTCGCCCAGTGGCCCTCCCTGGTCGAGGACGGCCACGAGGCGCTGGTGGTCGTGACGGTCGGTACCTCTCCGCAAGACCCCAGCTCATTCCGATTGCGGGTAACCGTCTCCGACCCGGCAGACCGTCACCAGTTGGAAATGGCGGCAAAGCCGGGCCGCCTGCGGCGAGTGGCCTTGTCTCTCCGCGGTCTCGCCACCATCCGCGCAGAGCTTCTTGATGCAGACGGAAAGGCCGTGGCGCTGCCCATCGAGCGCCGTGCGGTGGTACTGGGCGGGCTTTGACAGCTATTTCCAGGCTTGGCGCTCAGCCGGCCACCCGGCGAAAGGGCGTGTGGGGTGGAAACAACGTAGAAAGTTTGGGAGGGGGGCTGGGGGGGGCAACCCTTTTCAAAGGGTTCCCCCAGAAAAGAAGGCGCCTCTAAAGTCGGGTAGGTCTGCTCCCCAATCTTCGGCGTGGCCATCGCGGCATATCAGCCGCCCGAAAAATTCAGGCCTTCATCCAGCATAGCTAGGAAGTTTTCCACCGGGACGTAGTTGGTGACGGAGTTTCCGGATCCCAGTAGATAGCCGCCTGCCGGTGCACACTCGTCCAATATGCCGCGCACGTACTCACGCAGGCGGTCCTCGGGCCACCGCGCAAGCTTATCCACGTCCACGCCGCCGCAGATGGCTATCCTGTCGCCCCACCGCCGTTTGGCCTCGGTCACGGGCATTATCGCGTCCTCGAAGGAATGCTTGGCGTCTATGGCGCAGTAGTCTATTAGCTCGTCCATTATCTCGGTCAGGTTTCCGCAGGAATGGAGAATATAGGGTTTGCCGTAGCGGTGGGCGGCGTCAGCCATGCGCTTGTGCCACGGCATGACGTGCTTCCGGATTATCCCCGGTGCGACCAGGGTTCCGTGTCGGTGGCCCATGTCATCGCCGATAATTATCGCGCCCACATATTCGAAACTCGCCATGGCTTCCACGGCGGCCAGCAAGATTTGTCCTATCCGCCGAATCAGCTCTGCCACGAGGTCTGGAGCGTCATAAAGCGCATAGGAAAAAGGCACGTAGCCCATCAGCCACATGGACCATTCCAGCACGCCGCCGTGGGTGGAGGCGCTGATTTTCATGCCGTCGGGGAGGTGATGCGCGGCGGCTTCCAGGGCGCGGAAATCAATCTGTTCAGGCTGCGGCCAGGGGTAGCGCTCCAGGTCTTCCCACGTACTTATTAGGCCCTCGGTTTCGGGCTGCCAGGAGCGCTGGCCGCGGCTGTAAACGGCCGTATCGTTGGCCGGGACGAAACGGCGGGCCAGGGGAATGTCGCAGCCCACCCGCACGTCGTCATAGCCCAGCGCCGCCAGGCATCGCACCCAGTTTCCCCAGTAAGCATCCAGGACATCATCTTCTGGCGTCCCCTGTGGCACCAGAGGCTCTTCAAGCACCGCTTCTACAATCTCGGGGTCGTGCTTTAGCTCGCAGAAGGGCACCTGGGCAGGCTTGCCGCGCCGCAGGGCCGTCAGGTAGCGGTCGAAGTCTGGTTCCCGGCGTATCTTTAATGCTTTCATGCCGCTCACGACCGTGCCAGCAAAACTGCTTTTTGGATCACTGGCTGTAGAGTTACCTTCGCCCGGACCGTCATGCAAAACGGCCGGTCACGTCTTTTTCTGCGGGAAAGTCTTTGACAAGACCCCCAGAGCCCCGTTACCAAAACTTTCTAGACTGTCGCGAGTTCGCCGCCCCGCCTGTGCGTTATCCCTTCATCCCGCTGAGCACGACGCCCTGGACGAAATAGCGTTGGCCGATGAGGAACACAAGTATGACCGGCCCCATCACCATAACTGAAGCCGCCATGAGGTAATGCCATTCCGCCGAGTACTGACCCATGAACGAATACAGGCCCAGCATGAGCGGCATCTTCTCGGTTGAGTTCATTACAATGAGCGGCCACATGAACTGGTTCCAGGTTCCCAGGAAAACAAAGGTGCCCAGAGCCGCCAGCGCCGGGCGCGACAAAGGCAAGATCACTCGCCGGTAAACGTCCCACGGACCGCAGCCGTCCAGCCGCGCTGCATCTTCCAGGTCCTGCGGGACGCTGAGGAAAAATTGCCGTAGCAGGAAAGTCCCGTAAGCCGAAAACATGAGCGGCAAAATCATTGCCCAGTACGTGTCAATCATCCGCAGCCAGCGCAAAAGAACGAACACCGGAATCATGGTCACCACGTGCGGGACCATGATGGTGGCCAGATATCCCAGGAAAATGCCGTCGCGGCCCGGAAACCGCAGCCTTGCAAAGGCAAAGGCCGCCAGGGAGGACGTGAATAGCTGCCCCAGCGTGACGATGACCGTGACAATTAGCGAGTTGAGGTAGAAAGCCAGAAAGCCATCTCGTATGTGTATTCCGGGACATTCCCAGCGGCCAATGCGGAAGGCCATCCATGGCCGTTCGAGCTGTATGGCGTGCCACGCTTCAGGGTAGTTTGCCCAGCGGAAATAAAGTCGTTTGGCCGGCCGCAGGGTCTCGACAGCGCCGTGTGGTCCCTCTCGCGTGAGCGGCACGGTAAGTGTCCGTCTTGCGAGGTCTGGTGGTTCCAGGACGCGCACGACTGCCGCTCCCTTGAAGATGCGCAGTCTAGCCACCTTGGCCCGGCGGCCATCTACGTCGCACCAGAACAAAGGCAGTAGCTCGCCATTGGTTGGATTGCGCCATGTCTCGTGGATGCGGGGCAGAAACTCTGGGGGGAAGCTCATCGCTGCACTGGGGTCCTTCAGCGACGTGGCCACCATCCACACCAGCGGTACCAGCATCGTGGCACCGCCGATGCCCAAAACCGTGTATGCGGCTACGTTGCCGAAAATCAACGCACGTTTCACTCTCGCGGCCCTCGCTTACCCAAGGCCCGCAGCGAGATACAGGAAATGCTCAGACCAACAGATACATGTCGATGGGCCGCTTCGCCGCGGACCTATCGCTAAGAGCCGACGCATGTCCATCAGTTTGCTCAAAACATGACCTGTGCTGCCTCACGACCGTACCGCCAGTTGAGCAGCGTCAGTACCAGAACAATAGCGAACAGTATCATGGCCAGCGCAGAGGCCCGTCCCATCTCGTGGTAGACGAAGGCTGTCTGATAGATGTGGTACAGGAGCGTAGTTGTGCTTCCTGCTGGGCCCCCGGCAGTCATGATGTGGATGCTGACGAAGAAACCCTGGAAGCCCGAGATGATTGACGTGACGAGAATGAAAAAGGTGGTGGGCGCCAGCAGGGGCCAGGTGACGTGTCGCAGCCGTGCCCACCATCCCGCTCCGTCCAGCCGGGCGGCTTCATACATTTCCTCTGGTATATTCTGCAGCCCGGCCAGGTACAGGACACAGTTATAGCCGCCGACGCCCACCCAGAGGCCCATGAGGATGAGCGCTGGCTTTGCCCAGGCCGGGTCGCCCAGCCAATTGGGTGTGTTCTCAATGCCCGCCAGGCGCAGGGCTTCGTTCAGCAGGCCGTAGTCGGGCTGGTAAATCCATCGCCAAAGTACGGCAACGGCTACCGCAGAGCACACCGTCGGGATGAAGAACACGGTACGGAAAAGAACAACGCCGCGCATTGGCCGGTTAAGCAGAAGAGCTGTAACCAGGGAAAGGGCCATGCCGATGGGTATGCCGAGCATGAGATAGACGGTGTTGTAGAGGTAATACCAGAAGCGGTCGTCGTTGGGCAGAAGGGCGCCTGTTGTTGGGTCTCGGTGGAAGCCCAGTATCTCCACGTAGTTGCTGAGTCCCACCCACTGGGCTTGTCGCCAGGGGCTAATGGCGTCCCAGCGCACGAAAGACAGCAGCATTGCGGCGATGACGGGCACCAGGGTAAATACCAGGAAGCCTACCAGGTTGGGCAAGAGAAAGCCGTAAGCTGCTGCCCACTGGCGCAGGGCTTTCGAGCGAGGCCTGGTCCCGCCAGCCATAGAAGGAATTGTAGGTTGTTCTTTTCGCACCTGGTCGTCGTGCATTTCTCTGCCTCAGCCACGCGGGGCGAGGCTTTATCAGCCAGCGCAGGGCCAGTTCAGGTTACATCTGCGGCCGCCGATGTTTCGCTGCGCCGGACGCGAATGCAAGCAGCCAGTTCGTCGTCGAGGGCCAGAGTAGTGCCGCCGATGCGCACAACGTAAGTGGGCGCCGTCTGCAGCACCGCGATGGGCTGGCCTGGAAAAAGTCCCACTGAAGCCATTTGGCCGATCCTCCGCCCGCCCCGACGGCGCATTTCGGCATCGTCTTTTGCAGCCGCTTGGGGTGGAGGTCCGCCCCAGCCGCGCGGTCCCCCCCGGATAGGTCCTGGCACGCACGTGATGTATGCAACCGTGCCGGCCTGGCCAGCTTTCATTTCTGTTAGTGGGACCACCGCTGGCCGGACGGCCATAGCTCCCGCCTGGCAGCACGGCCCTGGAGGGATGCGGTGACGGTGCGGGCACTCGGTTGGGTGGCCCAAAAGCGTGCAGATGCTGTCGGCCAGCTCCGGGCTTACGATGTGCTCCATCTCGCCGGCTATATAGTCGCCGCTATCTGGCTCCATTCCCAGCACGTCCGCCATCAGTCTTTCCGCGAGACGGTGGCGCCGTACTACGTCGCGTGCACGTTCGACGCCGGCCTCGGTTAGCGACAGCTTGCCCTCGTGCTCTGTAACCGAGCCGTCTTCCGCGAGGCTCTCTACAGCTTCGCCGTTGTGGCGCATTATCTCCGGGTGAGACCGGTCTACCGGTCCTTCATTCTGCTCAATCTCCAGGTAGTATAGTGCATGCAGCAGGTGGTCTTTTCTTTGCGAAAGCGGTTCGCTCATGGCCCTCCCCCGTCAAAAGCTTATGCCCAAAGCTCGAAAGGCGAAGTTGGCGACAGAACCCGTCAACACAGCAAGCCCCATAATTATGACAGCAAGGGATGCTGTCCGCCGAAGCCCTTGTTCCTTGACAATGACTAATAAATTCGCCAGGCACGGGACGAAAAGTGTGATGACTATCAGAGCTACGACTACCTGAAGATTGTCCAGTTTTCCCTGTTGCTGCAAGTCATAGAGGCCAGCGGCTGCGTAGTCCCGGCGCAAAAAGCCGACAATGAATGCGAAGGTTGCCTCATGTGGTAAGGATAGCAGCCTGACAACTACCGGGGCTGCTGCCCGCTCCATTGCCTTCAGGCCGCCAAACCAGGCCAATACCGCCAGGGCCGCTGTGCCTATCAGGAAGTAAGGGACGGCCTCGCGCAAGAACCACTCGGCCCGCTGCCAGGTCTTGCGCAGGACGTTGCGGGCCAGCGGTAGGCGCAAGGGTGGTATTTCGCAAAGAAAATCCGTGCTTTCACCCGGCAACAGTCGGTTTGCCAGCCAGCCGGCCAGAAAAAGCTGAGCCAGGACGACGCCAAACACAGCTAGAACTACCCTCGGGCCGACAGCGCCACCCAGGGCGAGAATGATGCCCAACTGGGCCGAACACGGAGTTGCAAAGGCAAGAAGAAACGTCGCGATGATGCGCGCCTTGGGGCTTTCAAGGACACGGGCCGCCAGGGTGGCCATGGTCACACATCCCAGCCCCAGCACGAAAGGTACCACTGCCCGCCCGCTAAGCCCTATCTTGGTAAAGAAGCGATTCGCCAGCACCGATAGCCGCGCGATGTATCCCGAGTCTTCCAGCAGGCCCAACAGCAGGAAAAAGAAAACGATGATGGGCAGGACAATGCCGAAAGCGTAACGCAGGCCCATGGAGAAAACTCCGTACTGGCCCACAAGGCAGTATCGGAGAAACTCCGAGTCTATTCCACCCGTCACAAGAGCGTAAATCCGCGGCACGACAAGCCCTTGCCCGCGGCGTACTAAAGCTGCCTCTGCTACGCTGGCACCCTGTCCCGGGGCGAGCTGGAGCACGATAGCGTATTCCACTGCATCTTGCGATGGGGTGAAGACTGCTCGGTAAAACGAAGCACCGGCGCCTGCCACCGAGGGAGCCATAGTAAACTGTTCCCTCTGGCCGTCGCGCAGTCGCAGGGCCACCCTAGCCTTTGGGGCGGGGCCACCCGACGGCCTAGCGGCCAGCCTGGCCTCAAAGGTCGCGCCGGCAGGCAGCCTGGTTGGGCAGCCTGGGCCCGGCAGGAGTCTAATCCTCAGCGCGACGTCAGGCCTTTGGGGTCTGATGACCGCTTCTGTGCCCGTCACTTGCAAGGCGGCCGCTGGTTCAGTTTCCACGTGCGCTGGAAGCTCGCGCTCGCCTAAGACCATCACCGGCTCCGGAGGTGTCCCGATCACGCTGTTTGCCATCCAATCTGCCACCGTGCCCGCTCCAAGCCTGCCAACCACCACGTACAGGATGATCAGCACCAATGCAAGAATTATCGGCCCCAGGATTGGGTTCATTGTGGCAGCGGAAGCCACTGCGCCCAACCGGCTTACCGAAACTCTTCGCTGCGTTGTCACCTGCCGGGCCAGCTCGTCAGCCATCCGCCACCGTGCCTGTCCAACAACCCAGCCTGGACCGTCCGCGTACTTTGCCAGAAGCCTTCGGCGCACTGCCTCGGCTGCCTGAACGACCTCGGGCCCCCCGTGTTCTGTTAGCCATTTCTCCAGCTCGGCATCATCGCTGGCCAGCAGAGTCAATGCCACGCCGCGCTTATCTAGCGGCAGGTCAGGGAGCAAGGCTGCCACCTGCTCGGCAGCCTTCTCAATCTCCGGCGGATAGGGCACGGCAAGCTTGGGTGGTCTTGCTCGGCGCAGCGCATGGAAAAGCTCCGTAATGCCCCGACGCTCGACGGCTACTGTGGGCACTACCTCTACCCCAAGAGCGTGGGCGAGCTTGTCATGGTTTATGCTAATGCCGTCTATGGCGGCCTCATCCACCATGTTGAGGGCCACAACGACGGGCACGCCCAGCTCGGCCAGCTCTGCGGTGATACGCAGGCCGCGGTTGAGGTTCCGCGCATCTATCACCTGAAGGACTACATCAGCGCCGCCAAGTACCAGCTCGCGCGTCACCAGCTCGTCCACGCTCACCGGCACCAGGCTGTTTATGCCCGGCGTGTCAATGACTTCTGGCTGGTGGCCGCGGCCGCGCAGGCGTCCACGGGCCATTTCTACTGTCGTGCCCGGATAGTTTGAAACTGTTGCGTAACGTCCCGTCAGGAGATTGAAAAGCACGCTCTTGCCGACGTTGGGATTCCCAACCAGGAGAATCCGCTCTGGGGCGTGCGTTTGAGACTTCTGACAGGGTTCTGGTGTGTCGGTCATGGTGTTGTCTTATCAGTGCCCGACCTGCATCTTCCGGACTGGGCGGCGCACGGTGAAACTTTTGGCCCCTTCGCCCCACAGCACCGTTACAAGGCATGTCAGGTTCGCCAGAGCCTTTTCAGGGTCACCGGCCGCAAGCGAAAACACCAGTTCCTTCGCCTCTCCGGGCGGCACCGACACGGAAACATCTAGTGGGTCGAGTTTGTCGCAGTAAGCCAGGCCTTCCCACCGCAGCCAGGCGCGGATTGTACTGTCCGTCTCGTTTGTTATAGGTAGGGTGAGCGTCACGACATCCCGTTGCCGAGGGTGCACAGCTTGCAGCGAGCCTATCCCGGCGGCCATACGGCGCACCACTTCCGCCTGCTCCTGGGTGACCGCATCTTCGGCTTCGACGGCCCCGGTCTTGATGACGGCCCAGTGTACTGCATCCCCCTTCACGCTCACCAGCAGATAGTGATGAAAATCCCCAGCTTCAGGCAGCGGGCCTGTCTCTGAGCCGCCGCCCCCGCAAATTACGTATCGCACGCCATCGCGTTCCGGTAGCAGATTGTAGACGTGATGGTGTCCAGCAAAGCAGACTTTGGTCAGCGCCGGGTGCCTTCTCAGCAGCTCGTGGATGGCGTCCCAGCGCGTCTGCGGCCCACCGATAAACAGAGGTTGGTGTACGAAGACGAACAGTTGGCGTGCGTCCTGGTGCGCCTCAAGCTGAGCCGCTACCCACTGCTCCTGTTCGGCGCCGATCATACCGGGGTTTGCGGCCTCATCTGACGCCAGGCACAGGAAAAGCGCACTGCCATACCTGAAGGCATAGTACATCGGCCCGACCAGCTCTCTCCACAGTTCTTCGTGCATTGGCTTGGATACGTCGTGGTTGCCTACTACCGGAAATAAGGGAACCCGACAGCGCTCCACTACTTCGAAGTACGCGTCCCACATTCGCTTGAGCTGCGCGCGGTCGTCGGAATAGCCAAAGATTAGGTCGCCGATGATGACTGCAAAGTCTGGCCGGAGGACATTGATCTCGGCCACGGCCCGCTCGAATACCGGCGATGGGACGATGGGCATGAAGTGGCGCACGTCGGCCATGACGACGAAGGCCCAGCGGGGGCCTGGATCGCGCTGGAGGGATAGGGCATTGAGGGCGTCCGCTATAGTATGGCCGGCCAGAGCCACCGACGAAAAAACACTCGCGAACGAAAGAATGGCCGTCAGCAAGAATATCAGGGCCACGCGCTTCATCGGTATATAGTTTTCCCCCTCATAGGCTTAGTGCTGAATGAACTTGCCTCATTTTACCTTCCTGTGGGTGGCACCCACGGCCGGCAGTAGAAGCTCACGTCGCACCACCGTCCGCCGTAGCTAAACTGATTGCGCAACGTGGCCTCGCGCCAGAAGCCGGCCCGTGCCAGGGCCTCATGCCGTCCGGCCGCATCGTTGTCCATCGCCGCCTGCACTTTTCGGTCGTCTGGCCAGGCCAGCGCAGCCAACAGAACTTCGGCCTGCTCGAGGAACGCTGGATGCACGAAAAAATCAACCATCAGCGGGTGCTCCCTATAGGCTTTTTGGATCCAAAGCATCGCGTGGCCTACTATTGCACCGTCTTTGGTGCACAAGACCTTATTATCGGCGACGGTCCCTTGCTCCTGGGCTGCCATGAGGCTGAGGAACGGACCTTCCCAGAAACTTGGTCCATAGTGGCCGAAAAATAAATTGCGCAGCACCCAGCCGTCGGTCGCTGAATAAAGCGCTGTCAGCAGCGGCCAGTCGGCCCAGCAAACGGGCCGTACTTCACACGGCTGCGGTCGGAAGTAGTCTTGTTCAAAGCCCTCGTCTAGGGGCCAGAGCATTGCGCCATCATGGCCCAGCGCGTGGAAGCCGAAACGCTCGTAGAGCGTCGCAGCTACGGGATTGCCCGTGGCAAGATACAGAGCACGGCCATCGCGCGCCCGGAAGTCTTCACACGCCGCTGCCATGAGCACTACTGCAATACCTTTTTGTCGGTGCTCCGGCCTCGTGAAGACGTGCTGAAGGATCCCGATGGGCCGCTGCAAGGTATCTACTACTGTTATGTTGCCGCATAGCTCGTTCCGCACCACGCACTCGAAAAAGCTCATGTTCAGCTCACCCAGGCCGCTATGCAAAGCCCGGCGCATCGCGCCCAGCCATGGTTCTCCCTTATGCGCCAGCAGCGGAAGTATGCGCTCTGCCCAGTCAGGGGCCGGTGCTCGCACGAGCCAGATTTCTGCATCCTCTCCGCTTTTAAGCTTGACTGTGTCAAGTAGCTTTTCCATTTGCATTCTCCCCGCGCTGCTTTAAGGCGCCGTGGCTACATGGATTGCGACGATTCCACCAACGCAGAATTTCACGGTGTTCACCTTCAGCCCTGCTGTCTCCATAATATCAGCCAGCTCCTCGGCTGACATAACCCGCGTCACCGATTCTGCCAGGAAACTATACGCCGCCCGGTCTACCAGCCCGCCAACGGTCGGCACCACTCGCCGCAAGTACGGCCTGAGCAGCCAAGACACGGTGCGGGGTGGCTGGGTAAACTCGATACATCCGACGTTGCCGCCGGACTTAACTACGCGGCCCATTTCCGCGAAGAGCTGCTGGGGAGAAGCTACGTCCCGCACTGCAAAGCCGACCATGGCGGCGTCGAAGACGCTGTCAGCAAAGGGCAGCGCCATAGCGTCGGCGACGACAGCCCAGCCGGCTGCTGAGGCGTCTTCAGTCACATCCGGCCTCCGGGTGAGCATGGACTTTCTGTGCCGCAACATTACCTCGCTGGCATCCAGTTCGACCACGACGGCTCCCCGTGCTCTTGCACGACGACTTAGCGCGCCCGTGCCGGAGCACACATCGAGCACAAGTTGTCCTGGCCTCAGTTTGATCTCCTTCATGAAAAACCGTCGGGCGATCCGGTGCAGCCCGAAGCTGAGAATATCGTTGAGAAAGTCGTACCGGGCCGCGATCCGGTCGAACATAGCGGTGACAGCGCGGCGATGGGCGTTGGTTGTGTCGTCGCTACGGGCGGCCATGGTAATAGCTGCGGACAACGCGAGGTAAGGCTATCATGCATAAAGGTTATGTACAATGTACCGGTTAACTGGCCCGTGCAATGAAAACAGTCCGAGAATGCTTAGCTAAAGCACTTGGCGAAAAGGCTTCTCAAAGCACATTACTCGGAAAAGCCTTATCTCCGAATGCTTGTGTTCTTGCCATGCCTTTTGATGCGAAATCAGGAAAGATAACCGCTCAGTGATGCCTGCGGCAGCGGAGCTAAGAAACAAGTGAAGGAGCAGGGCCAGCGGCGTGAGAGGCATTACCGTGAGCTGAGAAGATATGGCTTCGCGCTTTCCGCCCCAGCGCGTGGAAGTTATCAAGAAGGCCCTCCTTGGTTTCCTTCCACTCGACGGCGTTCTTTGGCGGCCGCGGGAGCTTGAAGTCTACAGTTACGACGCTGCTCGGGACGTGCACCGGCCGGACCTGGTGGTCCTGCCGCGTACCACCGAAGAAGTATTGGCCGCGGTTGCCGTCTGCCGTGACTTTGGCGTGCCGGTGACTCCGCGGGGCTCCGCTACTTCGTTGTCAGGTGGGCCAGTACCGGTCCGTGGTGGGGTAGTACTTAGCTTGACGCGCATGAACCGCATCCTGGAGATTGACGAGGGGAACTTGCGCGCGGTCGTCCAGCCCGGCGTCATTAACCAGGACCTGGCCGACGAAGTTGCGCGTCGTGGGCTTATGTACGCTCCTGACCCTGCCAGCCAGATTGCTTGCAGCCTGGGCGGCAACGTGGCGGAGAATGCGGGCGGCCCCCATTGCCTGAAATACGGCGTCACGGCCAACCATGTCACTGGTCTGGTCGCCGTGACTGCTGATGCCTCCCTGTTGCGCCTGGGCGGCCAGGAATTGCTATCGCCAGGTCTTGATTTGCGCGGCCTCCTTATCGGCAGCGAAGGTACGCTCGCCGTGGTGACGGAGATTACTTGCAGATTGCTACCTGCGCCGCCCGCGGTGGTGGCAGCTCTGGCGTGTTTCGCTAGCGTCGAAGATGCGGCCGACGCTGTCTCAGACATCATTGCCGCTGGCATGCTTCCGGCCACTATCGAGATGATTGACCGCACGGTCATCCAGGCCATCGAGATGTACGACCGCATCGGGTATCCGCAGGACGTAGAAGCCGTGCTTGTGCTTGAGGTGGATGGTCTCCCCGGCGCCGTGGCCGCCCAGGTGACCGTGGTCGAGGAAATCTGCCGGGCCCGGCGGGCGCTACGTTTCGAGTGGGCGGAGGCCGAGGCAGAACGTGAGCGTCTCTGGCGTGGCCGCAAGGGTGCAACCGCTGCTCTATCCTTCCTGGCGCCGGCCAAGCTCAGCACTGATGTGTCGGTGCCGCGTAGCCGCCTGGCCGAAGCTCTCTCCCAGGTTGCCGAAATCTCTCGCCGTTTCGACATCCCCATCGGCAACGTTTTCCATGCAGGCGACGGCAATCTTCATCCCCAGGTGCTTTTTGACCCTCGCGATCCGGATCAGGTGCGCCGCGCTACGGCCGCCGACGAGGCCATCACAGAAATGGCCTTGCGATTCGGCGGTGTCATCACGGGCGAGCATGGGATCGGGTCCGAGAAGCGCAAGTTCATGCCCCTCGCCTACACTGAAGACGAGCTGCGGGCCATGGCATGGGTGAAAGAGGCCTTCGACCCTGCTGGCATTCTCAACCCCGATAAGGTTTTGCCGGAGTTTAGCCCAGAGAAGCCGCCGGCCCGCGTTGACCCTGCAGGGACCTCGGGCCTACGAGAAGGCTTTGCGCGCCCGCAGTCCCTGGACGAGGTCGCCTCAATCCACCGTGCCTGCGAGGAGACGGCACACCGGCTAAACGTGTCTGCTCACTCCTTGATGCATTCCGACGACGCCCTGGACGTTGACCTGTCTTGCCTTACGGGCGTTGTTGCTTATGATCCCGGAAACCTCACCGTTACCGTCCGCGCTGGCACGCCCATCGAAGAACTCCAGCAGGTTCTGGCTGAGTCTCGCCAGACCATTGGGGCCTGGCGAAGGCTCTCGGGCACCTCCGTCGGTGCTCTCGCTGCAACGGCGTGGCCAACGGCGGCCATTTCTCGTTACGGGGGGGCCCGCGATTTCATTCTGGGGATGACGGTTGTGGTGCGGGGGCGACTGTTGCGGCTTGGCAGCTCATGTGTAAAAAACGCTTCCGGCTATGCCCTGGAAAGGCTGTTTACGGGTAGCTTTTCCTGCCTGGGTGTGATTGCGGAGGTTACGCTGCGCACTCATCCTTTGCCCGACGCCGAACAATCCCTGGTGCTTGTCGGTGCCGGGGAAGCCCTGCGCGCTTTTGTCGCCTGGCTACTTGTGTCCCCCTTGCCGTTTGAGCACGTCATTGTGAGACCTCTTGACGGCGACGGTTGTGCCCAGTGGTGCATTCAAGTGGCCGTCAGTGGTTTTGGGGCAGAGGTGCAAGAGGCTCTCTCTATCTTGCGGCCAGTGGCCAGGGATTGTGGTCTTGTCTGGGCCGATTCGTGTTTCCTTTCCTTCCCGCCGTCGGCTGACGTTCCTGGTCTGGGGGCCAGCCAAGAATCTCCACCGGTGTTTTTTTGCTATCCGTTGCGCATGGCGCTCGACGAGGCGTTGCGGCTTCGTGAAAGGCTGCAGGAGTATTGGCCCCTGGCGGGCATCTTGCGTACAGCGTCTACTGGCGAAACAATCAGTTCTTACCGTCTGGCCACTTCAGCCGAGGACCTATTTGTGAATCACCCGGCGGCCGAGACTGCTATTCTGACCCGGCTCAAGTCGCGCTTCGACCCCTTCTGCATCCTGCCGCCCTGGTTTTCCAGTGGAGCATGAAGGTCCCGGTGTCGGGTGGACCTTTTCTGTGAGGGAACCCGAAAAGACTGGTACCTAGCCTCTTTTCCCAAGCTTTTGCGGTGTCTCCGCCGCTTGTCTGCTGTTGGCCCTTTGATGGAGCAGCCGACAATTAGTCACCAACCAGGAGTCTCTCCAGCTCTTCCTTGTATTCGTCGGCCGTCGTTGTGAGTGTCTCGAAGACTGCCTTGAAGGCGTCATACCCGACGCCGTTTTCGGTGCTAAAGGTGAAAGTGATTCTTACTTCGCCGTAAGTTGGGTCCCATTCGAACTTGCCCACGTTCAGCTTCCAGTTCAGTTCCATGAGCCGGCGAAGCACCCTATCACAGTTACGGTGGTCGGGCTTAACGGTCATGTAGTCGCTTATCACGATGAACGCGAGGGCGCTTTCGGTGTTCGCGATGACATAGGTATCGTAGTTGCCATGGTCACCAACCATGATCATGTGTGCGAATCCTTTCTCAGGGTCCGTCTCGTACTTCAGCCCCATTTGGTCCAGATATTTGGTCAGGTAGGGCAAATCTACAGTCACCAGGGTTGCGGCCTGTGAGAAGGGCAACAAAACTACCAGCAAAACCAAGACTCCCACCGCCTTCTTCATCGCGGCTCCTCCTTGTCCAGCATGTTGTGGGATGTTGCTCGCCCAGGGATTATACTCTGTCAGTTGCTCTTCTGCCCCATTTGCTTGCATTATCCATGCCGGGGTAGGTTATTGTGCTGCGGCAATCTCGGGTGGCTGAGAGAGCTAATGAGCAACGAGGTCAAGGATAGGCGGGTTGGTCCGGATTATCCGGGCTGGCCTGATTACGCTGCTCGGGCCCTGGATGAACTGCTGCGATGTAACCGCTGTGGGTTTTGCGTAAGTGTGTGCCCTACGTATCGCGCTACGCAGAAGGAACTTTTTGTGGCCCGGGGGCGCAATTTCCTTGCCGGCAAGCTTTTGGGTAGCCCGGGTACAGGTGTGGGGGACCAAGCCGAGCCCGTGGGCGAGGAGGATTTTGTCGAGCCGCTGTTTCAGTGTCTTCTTTGCGGTGCCTGCGAGGTGGTGTGCCGCAGCAGCGTTAAGACCAATGAAGTTATGGTGGCCACCCGCAGTCATCACTGGGAAAAACGTGGCCGTCCGGCTTTCCTGCGCTTATTCTTTGACCAGTTACTGGCCAATCCGCGCTTGCTAAGGCGTGTTGTGCGTCTCCTGGGACTGGGCAAGCGGTCGGGCCTCTCATCACTGGCCCGCGGCCTTGGCCTGCTGCGTTGGATAAACGCCCGCCTCGCGACGGCCGATGAGCTTGTGGCGCAGGTGCCCCGCAGCTTCCTGCGCGACCGACTGCACCACCTGGGCTTCCGACGCGACAAAGTTGGCGCCGGCGGGGCACGGGCATGGGTCCTGCCGCGGCCCCATGGCGCCACCGGTCCTCGCCTTCTCTACTTTATTGGCTGCGGTACGGATTTGCAGCAACCCCAGGCTGGCGAGGCTGCTCTGCGCGTTCTCAACGCGGGCGGCTGTGAGCTGATAGTGCCGGAGCATCTGTGCTGCGGTCTGCCGCCCTTTTCCTATGGCGACCTTGATGCTGCGCGCTCCCTTGCGGCGCGAAACGTGGAACTACTTTCTGCCTTCGACGCAGAGGCTATCGTAACCGACTGTGGCAGTTGTTCAGCCTTCCTGTCACGCTACGGCGAGCTTCTTGGGCTTGGCGCAGCAGCTATTTCGGCAAAAGTTCGCGACTTCACCCAGGTGGCAATGGGTCTGGCTCTGCCGCGGCTTTCAGGGCCTGTTCGCGTGACCTATCACGATCCGTGCCACTTGGTCCGGGGCAAGGGCGTGCGCGATGAACCGCGGGAGCTTTTGCGGCGCGCCGGCTGCGAGCTGGTCGAGCTTGCCGAGGCCGACTGGTGTTGTGGCGGCGCTGGCACCTATAACATCATGCACCCAGAGCTTTCTCTGGCCGTGCTGGAGCGGAAGATGGCCAATATTGCGGCCACCGGAGCGCCTGTAGTGGCTACATCCTGCCCGGCCTGCATCATTCAGCTAAGCTACGGGGCACGCCGTTTTGGGCCAAAGATAGAAGTCATGCACATAGCCCAGCTTCTGGCGCGAGGGGTGACCTTGGCTGACTGATGCTGGGCTTTGCATTCGTCGCGCAAACGGTACGAAAACGGTTGCGAAGGCAGGCTCGGCGATTATCTTCTCAAGGGTCAGTGCTGCAAAAGCTGCAGTTGGCTTACGCAGCGTGCAGAAACTAGGCAGTCCCCCACGGACCTTTTCTCTGATGTGCGTCTGGGACGCCGTAAAGCGACATTTGCGACAGCCTCCACAGGATTGCCCGTTGGGAAACAGACTCTTTCCGCCGCTTCACGTCCCGAAGGTGCTGCCACACGATCGCTGATGCCGTCGAACTTCACTGTGACCGACGTCATATTGCCTTCGAGACCGATTAGTTTCCCCTGCGGCCTGGTCCTACCGTTCTCTGACGACTATACGTGCTGGGCCGGCCAGGCCTGCGGCGCGAGGATTCTTATCGAAGAGATTGGTCGCTGTGTTGGCTACTTCGACGCGGATTTCGTTGGCTCCGGCTTTGGCCAGTCCCGTAATGTCTACGGCCCATGGGCGCCAGAGCCGCACTCCGGCTTCCTGGCCGTTCACCACTACCCGACAGGAGTCGTAAACCCGGTCCAATTCCAGCGTCAGCCTGGCCCCAGAAGCGTATTTTGCAGCTATTTCAACTCTTTGGCTGTATGCTGCTATGCCGGAGTAGTACGGATAGCCGTTTTCGTTCCACAGGCCGGTCATTGACGGCCGGGCTGGTTTCAGGACGCGGCCGTCTACCTCGAAGCGCCCGATGATGTATGCCGGGCCGAAGAACCGCGGTATTTCTTCCAGTAGTGAGATCAGGGCTATCTGGAGAGTGTTCTCGCCGACGCGCAGATGTTCGTCCAGAGGTATCTCCAGGAAGTACGGGTCTACCCACGAGGACAATATAGGCGCTGGCAGAAGTTCTCCGTTTAGTAATACCTCAATGTTGCGGCGCCCGCTGAGAAAACCGACGTGTGACGGCAGCTCTGGCACCATGTCGTCTAGGACCAGCCGCAAGCCTTCGAGCCGTCCCTGCACCACGAAATGGGTTGTGTAGCTATTCGCCTGTCCCGGGAGGTTGGTGCCCAATTTTTCGCCGAGCTGCACGTCCCGCGGAGTAAATTGAAAGTCGTCGAGCACCAGCACGTTGGGACTGAGTGACTCGAAGTCCCACAGCTCGCCCAACTCTATCACGTTCACTACGCGGCCTTCGACAGGCAATGCTTTCCCACTCGGCTCAGCCTGCTCATCAATGACCAGGACTCTTGCCTCGCCGCCTTCCAGGGTCAAGTTCACGACGTGCCGGCCGTCCTCGATCCGCGGCGCAAGCTCCCGCGTCTGGCCGGTCTCCAGGTCCCATTCCTCGATGCGTCCGATAACTTCTTTCGGCCCGTGCCAGGTGACTTCCACGGGTTCGTGCTCGCGGCGGTTCATGGTGAAGAAAAGATGGGCCCGCCCGTCGGTGCGGTGACAGCAAATCACGTCTTCTGCTGCCTGGGCGTCGCTGCTTTCGACGATGATGTCCGGCTCCAGCATCGCGCCGAGGGTTTCAGCCAGCCAGGCCTGCACGTCGTTGACCTGGGCGGCGAATACGGCCTGTCCACCTGCATCGCTGCGGCCCTCGCGGCGCTGGTCGTCGCCGTCAGAAAAGATTTCGGCCATTATCTCGCGCACGCGCTCGTCGTCGCCCCGACGGTCGGCTTCCAGCGGCAGGCAGCCCAAAGCCAGCACGTGCCCTCCCGAGCGGAAAAACTGCAAGAGCTTCTCGGCCGCGAAACGCGAGATGACTTCCAGGGCTGGCAGGATGACCACGCGATACGTCTCACTGCTACCGTCAAAGCCGAGCACGCCGTCGCCAGTGCGGGCGCGCTCGAGCTGGCTCTCGTCCAGGTAGTCAAAGTCGTAATGCAGCCTCAGCAGCCGGTCGCTGAGTTGAGCATAGAGGCGGTCCTGAAGCAGGTCATGGTTCATTTGGCCGCTGCGCACCATGTTGAGTGCGACGGTCTTGACGGGCGACAGGATGGCCACGCCGCTGACGTGGTGCCCCTGCGTCTGCACCAGGCACACGCGTCCGATGTAGTCAGCCCATTTGCGATACCACGGCCAGAAGGGGGCATGATAAAACTCGCAGGGCGGCCAGTCGGTTTTCCGCAGTCCAACGAAACTATAGTAGAAGGCGTGTGGAATAATCATGTTCACGCCCAGGGCCGCCATGAAATTCAGGTCCAGACGCCGGTCAGCGAGAGTATGGCCGTGACCTGACGCGCCAAAAGCCTCAACCATCACTCGCGGCCGCCCCATGACGTGGGCCACCGACGATGCGCATTTGATGCCCAGCACGCGGAAGGGATTGTCCTTCGTTCCGACTCCGTGGCCTAGATAATCCGCGCCCGGCCGGTGCATTTGCTCCAGGACCCGTGTCTGGTTGCCCTGCGTGCGCACCTGAGCAAAGAGCGGGTCTTCCAGTGTGTGGCCGATATATTCAAGTCCATGCTGACTGCACCAGGCAGAGAGTTGCTGGTGGTAGGCTTCTACGTACCACGACGAAACGGCATCAAAAAAGTCCAGCCGGACCTTGCGCCAGTCATCGCCCATCTCGTAGACCAGCTCGAGAAGCCTTGGGCGCAGGTCGTAGCCCTTGAGCCGCTCGAACCTGGTGAAAAAGTCCCGTGTCCAGGGCAGCGTGATGCCTGGCAGGCGGCGGGCGGGGTTTTCCACAGTTCCGCGCACGGCCTCGTCGGAGAAGTATGCGTCATGAATCATCAGGCCAGGCTCGTCGGTGAACACACCCTTTATCGTGTCACCGAAGAACCGCTCGAAGCGGAGGTTCGGCTCATAGCAGGCCTCGAGAAACTTGCGCATGGCCGCCGGATTCATGGTGTCTATGTAGTAGCCGCGAAACCACGTCACGCGCTCGGCAACAGGGCACTCGAAGAACAGGGTGACCAGCCACCTGCCGGGGGGTGCTGCCCACTTGAGCGCTCCGTCCGGCCCCATCTTGGCGCTGATGTCGCGGAAAGGCTCCGTTGGCAAGACCTGCCCGCGTTCGTCCTGCTGGTAATGGCTGGCCACCGCCGCGATAAGCGTGTTCTCTGCAGCCTCAATCTGGGCGCGAAAAGTGGCTCCTCCGGTCACGAAGAGCCGCTGGATGCGCAGATACCTCATCCGATTTTCTGGATATGGCCTGGTGAGCCGCCCGCCGAAAAACCCCGAAGGCCAGTTGTCTTCATCGTAGAGCCAGGCTTCCATGCCGTGGGCGGCCATTTCCTCCAGGCACACCTCCACCGCGTCAAGCCAGGCCTTCGACATGAAGGGAACCTTGAGGCCGTGGCGAGGATGAATAACCGCTCCGCCTACTCCTTTTGCAGCCATTTCCGCTATCTGGACGCGCAGCAGGTCGTGGTCCAGATGGTAGTTGAGGAACCAAAAAGGTTGGGGGCGGAAACTGTTTGGTGGGTCAAGAAAGGCTGCCTTAAGTTGCTCCATCTTACACATCTCCTGCCATTGCGAATACAAAGCCCGCCGTCGCACTGGCGGCGGGCTTGTATATACTCTCCCCAACAAGGTTTTACAAGCAATGCTCTCGCCAAACCTCTACAGACTCCGTATCCGGCTGACCATCTCGTCAATCTCGGCCTGGTTCGTCAACAGACCGATTTCCAGTTCATACTCCCGCGACTCCCCGGGCTGCAGAACGATAAGGCGGCCTTCTTCGCGCTCTTTTACGCGCCCGTCTACCTGATTGGTCGCCGGCTCGATGCCCGTCACGTAATGGCCCTGGGCGGGCATCTTCCACTGCACCAGCCAGGGAAGCTGGTGGATGTTATACCTCAGGTACACGCCTATGCCCTGGCCGCCGTTGAACTTGCGATTAACAAAGGCCACGTATACCGTGCCGTCCGCCGCTGACCGACACTTATGGTAATAGACCCATTCCTTTTCGTGCGGTATTGGCGCAGGGAACTGTGACCATGTGTCAATGTGTTTGGCAGCCAGCTCCGTGCGGGGGATGGTTTCCTCGGCCGGAAAGACGTACTCGGCGCCTTCGTCCACTACGGGAAAGCCCAGGTTCACGTGATACAGATACATATGCTCCTGCGGGTCCCAGCCCTCGTTGGTAACGACGTCGTGCAGCAGTATTCGGTTTTGACCGAGCATGGCCGATATGCGGCGCGTGACGGCCATATTGGGACCGAAAACCATTGCCTCGCGCACCTTGCCCTGCACCCAAAAAACGTACTCGTCTCCGTCCCAGCGGCCGTCAACGTAAAGGTTCTTGGCGGGCGTATGCGAGAACCATCCGTGAAGCCCCAGGCTGCCGGTGGGCGACCACTCCAGGCA
>JANZZA010000294.1 GCA_026419655.1 Armatimonadota bacterium
TGCCAGGACCGTGCTCGCCGCGGGCTCCGCGTACATGCACATCGCCAAGGCCATGCCCATCCACCCACCAGCAGTTACCGCACACATCCCCAGGCCCCAGTTCGTCAACATCCCCGTCGGTGCCAGTCGCTGGCCTTCTCCCACCGGCACCGGCTCCCGGCACCACGGACAAACCTCCCACCTCCGCTCATCCAGCACCCGCCCGCACGTCGGACATTTTGGCACTCTCTTCTCGTCCACGGCGCCTCATCTCACCATAACTGGACTGCTGAAGCCCAGTTCTCGTCCCACATGGCCTGAATTGTAGTCCTGCTGGCCGAGGCCCGCCACCTGGTAACCAACAGACCGGCCGCGCCCGTTGGCCTCCGGCTGAAACTCCCCTGCATGGGACAGGCAACACGAAAAACTTTCGAGAAGGTGTGTGAGGAACAACCCCCTTTTCAAAAAGTCTTCCCTGGCAGGCTCCCCAGGGTGACTGTTGCAAACCGTCATGTCACGACCGGGTCGCCCCAATGCAATATAGCCTGCAGGCACAGACCCGTGCCTTACGCTGACTGGCAACTATGTCAGGGCGAGTTCCAGAGCAGTCACCCCAGAAAAGGTCCCCGCGAAGAGGTCTTCAGGCCAGTCCAGAACTGGCCTCCAATAAACCCCTGACGTGACAGTTGCAAAAGTTGCTTTCCTGGCCCCCAGACGCGACCGGACGCAAAAGGTCGGGTGCACAGTGTTGCGCTCCTTCTGCACTCTGGAAAAGCCTGCGTCGGTTTTCATGCGCCGGTTTTCAACAGTATCCTGCGAGAACCTGACAGTGCCTTTGTGCGGGAGTATTCGGTTTTCTAATGAGACCGTAGCAAGAGTTTCGGCAGCCCCTTGGGGATGCGCCCGGAGGCAAAAGGTGAGATACCCAACCTTATACACTCTTACGGCACTGTATAAGCCAGCACCCGCTTTTGGGTTAGACCGCCAAGGTGATTCTCCGTGCCTCACTCTTTCCTGTCTGAAACGAAATCCTGCGTAAACTGAATACTCCCCTGCGACCACGATTGTCCAGCCAATATGCCTTTGCTACAATGAAGCCACACTGACCTTATGCGAGGCCACAGAGGTAGGGTGGGATTGTGGAGACAAGCAGTCCAGCGGGCGACTTGTTAGGAATCGTCGCCCTTTTGATAGCCTCGTTTATCTTTTCCGCCAGTGAGGCGGCATTTCTTGGCGCGGGCATCGCCCGCATCCGCCAGCTTGCTGAGCAGGGCGACTGGCGGGCACGGCTGGCCGAGTGGATGCTTCGCCGCCGCGCCTACGTACTCGCGGTGGCCCTCGTTGGGATTACCGCTTCGAATTACTCCGCTGAGCGCCTCGCTACCGAAGTAGCCGTCGGCTATCATCCTGTGTGGGGACCTGTCGTCGCCATGGTCGTCATGACGACCGTGGTGGTACTGGTCTGCGAGATTTTCCCAATCCACCTTGGCGCCCGCATACCGGAAGCCGTGGCGACCAGGGCCGCTCCGCTGCTTGCTGCTGCCTCCGTAGTGCTGGCCCCCGCCGTCGCCATCCTGTGGAGCGCAGGCCAGCTCATGCTGCGGCTAATGGGCGTGCGCCAGGCCGAAATACGCCAGCGTGTCAGTGAAGAACACCTCCGGGCCCTCATTGACGTTGGCACGGCCCAGGGAGTGCTAGACGAAGACGAGCGCCTGTGGCTGCATCGCGTGCTAAACTTCGGCGACCTGACGGCTGGCCAGGTCATGACGCCACGCACCGACCTGGTGGCTGTCCCGGCCGAAATGCCCGTGGGCGAGGCCTTGCGCCTGGGTCTGGACACCGGTCACAGCCGTCTGCCGGTCTACGAGGACATGATAGACACCGTGGTGGGCATGTTTCACTTAAAGGACGCCTTGCCGCTGGCTCGCTCCGGCCAGCTAGACCAACCAGTCTCTACAATCGCACGGCCAGCCCTCTTCGTACCTGACAGCCTCCCCGCCGATGAGCTGCTCAGGCGCCTGCAATCAGCTCGTCGCACCGCAGCCATCGTCAAAGACGAGTTCGGCGGCACGGCCGGTCTGGTCACCGTAGAGGACTTGCTGGAGGAAATAGTAGGGTCAATCCAGGACGAGTACGACGCAGGCGAGGAGCCGGAAATTGTCCAGCAGGGACCGGACCAGTGGCTGGCCAGCGGCCTGGCCAAGCCCCAGGCTGTCGAGGAAGCGACAGGCGTCGAGCTGCCTCAAGGCTCGTGGGACACTCTCGGCGGCTTCCTCATGTCCCTCACCGAGCAACTCCCAAAGGTGGGCGACCGGGTTGTCTGGGGGCCGCTGGAGTTCACGGTCGCCGAGATGGACGAGGCCAGGCTGGAGAAGGTCATCATCCACAGGCTCTCACCAGGCGAGGCACCTGAACCACCAGGTGGCTCACCACAGCCCCGGGGCGTCACATCAGCGTCGCCAAGCGGCACGGTAGCGCCACCGGGCGGCACGCCACAACCCACAGCCATCCCCTCCCGCACTGACCCAAAAAACGGAGGCGGGCCGACTGGCGGCAATCCCGACCCAGGGTCCCAGCAGATGGTCAGCGATGGGTGACGCGCTCAGCAATCTGGCCTTTGCGGCTATCTGTCTTCTTGCGTTGGGGATATTCCTGATGTCCCTGGCGGAAGCAGCGCTGTTGGGAGCTAACCGCCAGTTGATCCGCCGCCGTGCTCAGGCTGGAGACAGTCGCGCGCAAGCCCTGGAAGCCCTGTTGTCACAGGGCGATTACATAACCGCCCTCATCGCGGGCATCAACGCCGCCGTCCTCGGCATTTCGACGCTTGCCACGCTGCTTGTCTGGCACCGCGTCGGTCTGGGCGCCCCCTGGCTTACCGAAGTAGTCCACCTGGCTACCATCGCAGCTCTTGTCGCGCTTGCTGAGCTGGCCCCGAAAACCTACGGAGCCGTTTACGCCGACGAAATCGCCCTGGCAGCAGTCCCGGCGGTGAGCTGGCTGACCAGGTTCCTGGGCAGGCCCGTGGCGACCCTCACTCGCTTCGGTGACGCTGTGCTCTCCCTGGGCCGCATGCCCCCACTGCACCGCCGCCACTTCGTCACCGAAGAGGACATCCAGGCAGTGGCCGACCTGGGCGAGGAAGAAGGTCTGGTAGAACCCGAAGAGGGCCGGATGCTCGACCAGGTCATCGAGATGGGCGAGCTGACGGCCCGCGACACCATGGTGCCGAGAATTGATGTAGTGGGTATCCGCGAGGACGCATCTCTTGACGAGGCCCTGGACATCGTCGCCCAGAGCGGCTACTCACGACTGCCAGTTTATCGCGGCAGCCTCGACGACGTGGTTGGCGTAGTGCACGCCAACGACCTGCTGCGCTGTCTGCTGGACGGCGGGCGGTGGCAAGATGCCATCAGGCCCCCTCTCGTCGTGGCCGAGACCACACCGCTGCACGACGTCTTCTCCCAGATGCGCGAAGCTCGCGTCCACATAGCCATCGTTGCAGACGAATTCGGCGGCACTGCCGGCATCGCCACTACCGAGGACATCCTCGAGGAGCTGGTTGGCGAAATAGTGGACGAGCATGACACGGGTGAGCAAGACGTGGTAACCTTAGCCGATGGGGAGTGGCTGGTTGCCGGCCGGCTTCGCCTCGCCGAGCTGTACCGTCTGGTCGGGCAGGAAGACGAAGAACCAGAGACCGGGCCGGAGACGGTGGCAGGGTTGTTGGCGGAGCTGACCGGCCGCATCCCGGCATCGGGAGAACGCATCGAGCACCGCGGCATCGTCTTCACGGTTGAAGACTCTGACGGCCAGCACGTCGAAAAAGTCAGAGTGAAGATGCGCGGTGCCAGCTAGGGCGGTGAGAGCTCATGGCCAAGCGCGGGCGCGCACCAAAAAGCCGCAAGCAAAAGCTCACCATTACCGCTAAGGACTTCCGCTATCCCGGTGAAGCCAGACTCTACTGGCAGGGCCTCGGCGGCGTCCTCTTCCTTTTCCTCTGGCTTGCTGCCATCGTATTCATGACGGTCAAGAACGAAGCGGGCCTGCCTCGATGGGACCTGGTAATCGAGGTTTTTGCCTGGCCCTTTGTCGCGGTGGCCTTGTGCAACATCCTCTCCGTGCGGCCCCGGCAGAAGGAATTCAAAAGGCGCGACCAGCAGTCCCGGGTGATGAGCACTAACTATCCAGAGGTCCACAAAGCCCTTCAGGAATACGCTCAGCTAGCGGGCTTGAAGAGACCCCCGGACATGTACATCCTTGACTCGCCGAGGGCTTTCATGTTCACGCTCCCGCTCAAGGGCGGAACCATTGTGGCCTCCCGGGCCCTCAAGGAAGCCATCTCTCGCGACGAGTT
>JANZZA010000376.1 GCA_026419655.1 Armatimonadota bacterium
CCGCAGGCTTCGGGCCGGGGTGTTGCAAAACTCACCGGGACGTAGCTCCTGGCTTGTCAAGGCGACGGAGTTACGCGGGCAACTTTTGCGACGCGGGAGCGACTCACCCTTGAGCAAACGGTTTTGCAACAGTCATCTGAAGAAGGAGGTGAGGCCCGGAAAGCGGAAATTGTTCATATACAGGTGGTGGGGAGCAGGTTCAAAACTATTTCGGGGGTGATTGCAGTGCGCAGAGGGTTTACGCTAATCGAGTTGTTGGTGGTGATCGCGATCATCGCGATCCTGGCGGCCATTTTGTTCCCTGTGTTTGCCAGGGCTCGCGAGAAGGCGCGACAGACGAGCTGTCTGAACAATCTCAAGCAGTTAGGCCTGGGGCTGCTCATGTACAACAACGACTACGACGAGAAGTTTCCGACGTACTACTGGGGCGAGGGCAACTCCGGCCAGCCGAATTCGTGCACGTGGTGGGCGGGCATTTATCCGTATGTGAAGAACGCCCAGATTTATGCGTGTCCGAGTGCCCGTAGCTGCGGCCACCGGACCCACCAGGTCTGGATAAACTTCGCCGGACCGCCCTTCAACCAGTCGGGCTTCAAGATTGACTACGGCTACAACGAGATAATCGGCAACTGGGGCGGAGGGTGCGCGGAGGGCCAGATCAAGCGCCCGGCGGAGGTAGTGCTCCTGGCGGACTGCTCCTCCAGCTGGATAGGCGGGTACTGGCAGTCGGGCCAGCGAGCATACCTGCGGCGCATTGCCCAGGGGGAGTGCTGGACGGGCTGTGGTTGCCCGCCGAATGACGCGCAGATTATCTCCGACGACTACGCGCGGCATAACGGCGGGGCCAACATCGCCTTCGCCGACGGCCACGCCAAGTGGTTCGCGGCGCGCAACTGCCGGACGGTCTCCGGCGGCGGGCCTCTGCGGTATTACGATTGGGAGTGGTGATGGCGCAGGCGCAGCCTTAGAGCGAAGAGTGTGGCCGGTTGACACCAATGGCCTTCGGCCCGGGGCACCAGGCACGCGCAGGGTGACTGATATGCAGCGCGGCGGCTCGGGCGTGATGCCTCGAGTTGCGGCCTGCCGGGCAGGGGGTGACGAAAGGCCGTCTTTAGTCGCTCGGGCGGGAAGGAGGTGAGGCCGAGGAAGCGAAAGTAAAAGAAAGTCCCTAGCACGTGGTGGTTCAAAACTCTCGTGGAGGTGATAGCAGTGCGGAAAGGCTTTACACTAATCGAGCTGCTGGTGGTGATCGCGATAATCGCGATCCTGGCGGCAATATTGTTTCCTGTGTTTGCCAGGGCACGCGAGAAGGCGCGGCAGAGCGCTTGCCTGAGCAACGTCAAGCAGCTCGGGCTGGGCGTTTTGATGTACGTGCAGGACTACGACGAAAGGTTCCCCATCTTCGGGCCGCAGTGGGGGCAGAATCCTACGCCTCCTGGCACAGGTGTTAGCTGGTGGCAGGGTATCTCTCCGTATGTCAAGAACGCTCAAATTTACGTGTGTCCCAACCAAGCCCAGTGGGGCCCCTTTACCTACTGGGGCCGCACCTTCGATGTTTTTCCTTCGTACGGCATGAACCCAAACATCCACGTGGGCGTGCCTCTGGGCGGGTCGGGCGGTGTGAGCCTAGCCCAGGTGCGGTTCCCGGCCAGTTTAGTGTTACTGGCTGATAGTTGCCACCCGATGGGTGACGCGTGGCGGTTCGCGTGGCCCTTCGCGCCGGGCGACTGGTCCAGCAGCCCGCCGAAGTGCCAGGCAGCCCAGACTAACCAGTTGGAAAGCTACTGCCCGCATAGCGGCGGCACCAATTACGCCTTTGCCGACGGTCACGCCAAGTGGCTCAACGCGAAGGCCTTCTGGCGGGACGTAAACACTTACTTTCTGCCGTAGCCAGCGGGGCTATGCCTATGCTGGTCTGCGGAGGACACAGGCTGCGCTGCAGCGGCTGGAAGCCGGGCTGCAGATGGTTGCACAGCCGGCAGGCTTGTTTGCCGAAGTTTGCGCCCGGCTATAGGGTTGGCCAGTCGGCGCGGTGCCTTTGAGCGTCTTGCGAGGCTCCGTCGCCGGAAGCGCGAGATGGCCGCAACGCGCTTGTGCTGGAAGGAGGTGATGCACCGAGGGCGGAATTTCTGTGCTTGGCTCCGCGTATCGCGCGGAAAAAATCTTACTGCGAGGTGGTTGCAGTGCGGAAAGGCTTTACACTAATCGAGTTGCTGGTGGTGATCGCGATAATCGCGATCCTGGCGGCAATATTGTTTCCTGTGTTCGCCAGGGCACGCGAGAAGGCGCGGCAGACGAGCTGTCTGAGCAACATCAAGCAAATTACGCTGGCGGCACTGATGTACATTCAGGACTACGATGAGAGGTGGACGGCTTCGCGACTCTCCACCACCAATCCCCCTGCACCGGGGGGTCCGTACGCTACCCCTTACTGCGGTACCATCTACTGGTGGTGGGACATGGTCAAGCCCTACGTGAAGAACGACCAGATTATCATCTGCCCCAGTGCCACGGCCCACACCTGCGCCTGTCTCTTATACACATCT
>JANZZA010000384.1 GCA_026419655.1 Armatimonadota bacterium
GTGAGGTGCCGGTGCTCAGCGGTGGTACGCGACTTACCGGCTGGCGCCAGACGCCCGACGGCCGCTGGCAGGTCCACCTTCCTGAAGTCGAGCGCGGCGAGTGGGATTTTTGCCAGCTCTGGGTCAATGGCGAGCGGCGCTATCGCCCACGACTGCCGAAGGATGGCTACTACTTCATTGAGGGAGAGCTTGCTCCGACCGATGAAAACCGGGACAGGGGGTACGACAGATTCATCTTCAAAGAGGGCCAGATACGCTCCGACTGGCACAATCTCGGCGACGTGGACGTGCTTGTGTTTCACATGTGGACCATGTCGCGGCTACGAATAAAGGCTGTGGACGACGCGACCCGGACGGTGACCTTCACGGGGCCCACGATTGCTACCGTAGGGTATGCCGACTTGGCCAAGGGGCGGCGATACATTGTCGAAAACGTACGTGAGGCCCTCGAGCAGCCGGGTGAATGGTATCTGGACAAAAGCACGGGATTGCTGACCTATATCCCGATGCCCGGCGAAGACCCCGCCACCGCAGATGTCATCGCGCCGCGGCTGGAGCGGCTGGTCGAGATAAAGGGGGACGGTGCTGCGGGTCTGTGGGTGGACAACCTGATCTTCCGGCGCCTCGTCTTCGAACATTCTAATTGGGTCGAGGGGCCAGGCGGCTATGCCTTTGCGCAAGCCGAGGCCATTCTTCCTGGTGCCATATCGGCGACGGGAGCGCGCGAGTGCGTCTTTGAGGACTGCGCGGTGCGCCACGTGGGAACTTATGCGGTGGAGTTTGGCCCCGGATGCAAATATTGCCGGCTAGAGAACTGCGACCTCTGGGACCTGGGGGCTGGCGGGGTGAAGATTGGCGAGATGGGCATCGCCCGTGACCCCAATGCTGTGGCCGACCATAATGTGGTGCGCAACTGCACCATCGCCCACGGTGGCAGGCTGCATCCCGCCGGCATCGGCGTCTGGATTGGCCAGTCCCCTGACAATCTCGTCGAGCACAACGATATTTTCGACTTTTACTACTCCGGCATGTCCATCGGCTGGACCTGGGGCTATGAGCCAGCCATCGCCCAGCGAAACATCGTCCAGTACAACCATATCTATAACCTGGGTCAGAACGTGCTCTCCGATATGGGCTGCATATATACCCTGGGCAACCATGAGGGCACCGTCCTGCGGTTCAATCATATGCATGACGTAGACCATTTCTACTACGGTGGCTGGGGCATTTATTTCGACGAAGGCACGACACGAATCCTTGCCGAGAACAACGTCGTCTACCGCACCAACGGCGGCTGCTTCCACCAGCATTATGGGCGCGACAACGTAGTGCGTAACAACATCTTTGCCTTCGACCAGTCCCAGCAGATTGCCCGCTCCAGGCCCGAAGACCACGTTTCCTTTATCTTTGAGCGCAACATCGTCTACTGGAAACATGGCGTACTCCTGGGCGGGAACTTCTCAGGCGAGGGCTACCGGTTCGACAACAACGTCTACTGGAATGCTCTTGGGGAGGAGTTTAACTTCGCCGGTATGACCTTCGACCAGTGGCGCGAAAAGGGACAGGACGTACATTCAATAATCGCCGACCCGCTCTTTGTTGACCCGGACAGGGGCGATTTCCGGCTGAAGCCCGATTCGCCGGCTTTTCAGGTGGGATTTCAGCCGATAGACATTTCTTTGGCTGGGCGGCAAACAAAGAGCGCCTTCGGGGACGTGCCACAGGACGTGCCGAGGGCCTTTCCTGGGCCGCCGCCGCCTCAGCCCGTGGCGGACGATTTTGAGGACACGCCCGTAGGAGCCAAGCCTCAGCTAGCCGAGGTTTACGAGGACGACGACGTGCACGTGATTCGCGTCACCGACGAGACGGCCGCGTCGGGCAAGCAGTGTCTGAAATTCGTTGACGGGCCGGGCGTGCCGGGACGGGAATTCAATCCACACATGTTCTACCGGCCGGGCTTCCGCAAAGGGCTGATTGAAGACACCTTTTCCATACGCTTGGAGCCAGGCGCTTTTGCCTATCACGAATGGCGGCACTACCCGCCCGGAAGGGATTACATCGTCGGCCCTGCGCTGTGGTTTCATCCTGACGGCTGGCTGGTCGCTAACGGCAGGCGGCTGTTTCAGTTCCCCTACGGCCAGTGGATGCATTTTCGCATTGTCTGCGGCGTCGGCGACGACAACAAGGGCACGTATGACTTATGGGTGACGTTGCCGGGAGAGACGGATCCCACCCTTTACGAGGGTTTGCCTTGCGATGCCCGGCTGCGCTCGCTTGACTGGTACGGCTTCACGGCTAACGGCAACCAGGACGCCGTGTTTTATGTAGACAACATCAAGGTAGGGCCGGTAGAGGAGAACTAGCATCTGACGCGTGGGTTGTAAACAGCACGAGAAAGTTTGGGAAGGGGGTCTGGGGGAGAACCCTTTTCAAAGGGTTTCCCCCAGACAGGAAGAGCTTCCGATGATGCAGAGGCGCTCGCGTTTCAATAACACC
>JANZZA010000390.1 GCA_026419655.1 Armatimonadota bacterium
TTGTCCAAAGGGCGGCTGTTTCTGGTGTGCGATGCGGGCGAGCGCACCCTGGCTACCTATGGCCCCTTTGAGGTGACGCCAACGCGCCGCGATTTTGTCGCCCGGCTGCGCGAGCCGCTTGTTTTCGCTTCCCTTCGTTTCGAGTGGCGCGGTGTCGGTCCGGTTGACGTAACGGTGTCGCCGCTGGTTCTCAGTGACGACGCCGGCGGCGAGAGGGTTTTCGACCAGTTCGCCGAGCAAGAATGGTGGAAGCCCATGGGCCGCGATGTGTTGGTGCGTATAGGCGAGGGCAAATTACATCTTACGGTAGGGGCGCCGTCAGACCCTGCCGTACCTTACAAAGAGTGGCCTGCTGCCGCACGTTTTGCCTCTGATACTCCTGCTGAGCGGGACTGGAAGATTGACTGGGCCGCTTTTGACAGCGTTGTGGAGAAGTACTATCCCTGGGCGGTTAACGTTATCTTGCTGCCGCTGCCCGGTGTGCCTCGGGAAGCGAGTATGGAAGAAGCGCGGCGCATCGTAGCCGAGTCCGGCTTGGCGCGCCTTGCTGCTGAGGCGGAAAGGCACCTGGCAGAGCGTGGCTGGCTCGCCGACGCCTACACGTATCTGTGGGACGAGCCGGAAGCCAAACATTACCCTGTGGTTGACTTCGTCACGGGCGTCATAAAACAGAGCGCGCCGCGGCTTCTTAACATGATGACGGCCCGTGGTTTCCCCAGCGCCTTGCGCCACATTGATATATGGTGCCCAGAGATTTATTCCTTCGACCCGGTAGCTGCTGAGCAAGAGCGGGCCAAGGGCAGGCACATCTGGTGGTATGTCGCCTTCTCCTGCCGGCATCCGTACCCGAATTTCTGGATTGACTATCCTGCCCTCGACTGTCGGGCCGTCTTCTGGCTCACCTGGAAGCACCGCATCGAATGTTTCCTGTACTGGTCTATTAGCAACTGGTGGATGGTCCAGGATCCGCTGAGGGAGCAGACCTTCCCAAACGCGAATGGCGACGGCACGCTGATATATCCGGGTGAGGACGGCCGGCCGATTGATACTATTCGCTGGGAGAATATTCGCGAGGGCCTGGAGGATTACGAGTACTTTGTGCTCTTGCGGGACGCTGTGAACAAAGCCCGGGCTGCTGGTCGTGCATCCAGCCCCATCCTGGCCCGCGCGGAGCAGCTCTTGGCGATTGACGACGCGGTTGTAAAAGACTATGCCAACTGGTCGCAGGACCCGGAAGTCTACCTGCGGGCGCGGCGCGAAATGGCACAGGCTATCGAAAAACTCATGTAGCAGTACGCCGCTTCTGCGCCTGCGCGAGCCGTCGAAGCAGCCCAGTCTTGGCCATGGCCTGAACCATTACTACGTCCGGGCGCGCGCGCTGACGTTGGCCCACTTTTGAACGGAGGCCAGGAGTCCTGTTGGCTCCTTTGGCGAATAGCGGTTGACGCAGAAGAAAAAATACAGCCCACGGAGATCCACGGAGCCCCCTATTTAGACCGTCGCGGAACGCCGATTTTGGTCTGTCCGACGCGCAAACTCTCGCCCTCCCCTCCCCGCGGCTGTACTCGCTGAAGC
>JANZZA010000406.1 GCA_026419655.1 Armatimonadota bacterium
AAGGCCAAGCTTGCAGGAGGTGCACAAAAACGACGGCCCCAAAAACCTCCAAACCCCTAGCCCAGCCCACCGGTAGTCTTACCTGACGGCTTCTGGAACGCCCTTCTCGGCGGCCCCATCCCTCCCGGTAGTGATAAATCAGGGTTATGCAACAGTCTCCACATCATCTGCCAGAGGGCCGGGGGGCCGAGATAACTTAAGTTTGACCGTGCCGGCCGGTTACAGGCCTGGATGACTGTACCTGGGCCGCTCCCTTGACACTCCCGCGCGCACAGGTTTCCCCAGGTGACTGTTGCAGAACCTCAGGCTAGCCGGCCGGAGCCGAAGCCGCTGTGCAACTGCGCCGCCCGACCTTGGACCTGTAAACCTGCCCGGGAAGCCGGAAAGCGACCTTTGCAACAGTCTCCCCAGAGTAAATCCGCGAGGGGGTACACTGTTTCGCCCGAAGGGTAGAAGGGGCTCGGCGGCGTAGCGGCGAACTGTGATGCAACGCGGTGGGGAGGAAGGACAGCTTGCAGCGCGGTCACGACGGCAATGTTGGGTAGAAGGGTGCGGCCACGCTAGCCAGGTCGGACACGACGCCGCGGCCGCGTTTCCGGCGCGGAACTAACTTTGGTCTCGCCGCCACGGCCCGATGAGGTGACGCCAATTATGTTCATTGATATTCACTGCCACGCCTATCGCCACCCGCCGCCGATGCCGGTGGGTTTCTGCACGCCCGAAGAAGTCCTTCGGCGGTGGGACGAGCTGGGCATCGAGCGCGGCGCCCTGCTGCCCATCGTAAGCCCCGAAATCTACCTGCCCCAGTCCAACGAAGACATTCTGGAGATGTGCGAGCAATACCCGGACCGGTTCTTCGCCTTCTGCAACGTTGACCCGCGCGCTCTGACCAACTCTCCTGATGCACCCCTGGGCGACTTACTGAGGCACTACAAGGAGCGGGGCTGTCGGGGGCTGGGCGAAGTAATGCCCAACCTGCCCATGATGCACCCGCTGGTGCAGAATCTCTTCAAGCACGCCGAGGCAGTGGGGCTGCCAGTGACCTTCGACGGCTCCGACCAGCTCACGGGCGATTTCGGCCTTTACGACGACCCGGGCCTGCCCCAGCTCGAGCATACCCTTCAGCGCTTCCCCGACCTGATTGTTCTTGGCCACGGCCCAACCTACTGGGCCGAGATTGGCCGCCTGGAGACGCCCGGCGAGCGGGCGATAATCTTCGGCCCGCGCGGTGGGCAAGTTGGACGCTTTCCGTCCGGCCCTATCAGAGAAGAAGGCGTCGTGCCAAAGCTCATGCGGCGCTATCCTAACCTTTACGGCGACCTATCCGATTTCTCACCCTACAATGCCCTAGCGCGCGACCCCGACTACGGCCCGCGCTTCCTGACAGAATTCCAGGACCGGCTATTATTCGGCACCGACCTGTGCTACCCCGACATGCCCGTGCCCATCGTAGACTTGCTCATCGAGTGGCGCGACAGTGGCAAAATCACCGACGAGGTTTTCCGCAAGGTCACGCGCGAAAATGCCATCAGGCTCTTCCAACTCGACTAGCGGCACCATGACAGCACCGGACGGTCCCGGCACGCGTCATCACGAAGCTTGGGCGGTGGAAGCAGCACGAAAAAGTTTGGGAAAGGGGTCTGGGAGAGAACCCTTTTCAAAGGGTTTCCCCCAGAAGGGGCAACCCCCTTTGGGCAAAAAGCGGGGTTACCCCTGCACCCCCTGCCCGTAAATACCCGTGCTCCCTGGCGGAGATGCGCCGCCACCAGGGCCTGCGAGGAAGGGGATAAGTGGTGGGGGGGGAGAGGTGGTCATGTTTTTAGGTGGGCTGGACTTTCGGGCGCGCGATGCCAGCCCTGCCTGTGCGCCTATGGGCATGTGTCGGTCGGCATGGTAGCGTCGCGCTGCCAATGGCCGGCGCCCGAAAATCCGGCCCGCCCACAGTAGAAAAAGTTTGGGAAGGGGGCCTGGGGCACAACCCTTTTGAAAGGGTTTGCCCCAGAAAAAGGGGTGATGTAGCGTGCTGCGTGCGGTGATTCTTATGACGTTGTTCCTGCCGCGTGCTTGCTGGGCGGTACCGTCGCTTTTCGAGCCGGTGATGGATGGCGTTTACGTGGTGCGCGATGACGACGGCCGCTGGGCCGCCAACTGGAGCAAAGATGTTACGCATCAATCCGCAGCCGGCTATGAAGCCAAGAAAGTCCTCGACTTATCTGACATGCCGCAAGACTTATGGGCGCAGGTACGCGAGGTGCGGCTGGCTGCCTTTTTCAACGTGCGGGACTATTCCTGGCATGACCGCCCGCCTGCTGACGGCCTGGACGAGGCCTTCGAGGTGGTGGTCAACGGGAACGTGCACACTTATCCGACCAACTGCGGTGCCCCGGTCTTCGACGAAAAGCGTCCGCGCCTGGACTGGTACGAGTTTGACCTGCCGAAAAATGAATTCCGCCGCGGCCCGAATGAGATCATCTTCCGCAAGGCGCCCGACGTACAGAACGACGATTATCTTTACCTGGGCATTGACCTGACGGCCCGGCGAGGCAACAGCGCGGTGACCTTTGACGGCCGCGAGTGGCGCA
>JANZZA010000686.1 GCA_026419655.1 Armatimonadota bacterium
TCCCGTCAATCCCGGATAGCAGTTGCCCATACACTGGCTGTCGTTTGCTGCGCTGGGGTACTTGTACATGTCATTGTTCTTGCTGTAGGGCTGGAGTTGCTCGAACCATTGAAGGGCCAGGCCCGTGTTGCCCCAGTTGCCGCACACGCTCGGATGCGTCGGGAAACCTTCATCATAATCCTGCACGTAAGCGAGAGCAGCTAGAGCCATTTGTTTGAGGTTGGAAAGACAGGAGGCCTGTCGGGCTTTCTCACGTGCCCGCGCGAAGACGGGGAAGAGAATCGCTGCGAGGATAGCGATGATTGCTATCACGACCAGTAGCTCGATGAGGGTGAACCCTTTGCACCGCAACTGGGACACCTCCATTGTGTTGTGTTGCCCACCGTCTGCCCACCTATCGGTGGACCCACGTGCTTCCAGCAGCTCCGACCCCGGCATACCACCCCACCCTCGCCTATCCACGCGCTGACGACTCGCGCACTACAAGGCGGGCTTTGAGCTTGGCCGCCTGGAGGGGCAGGCCCGACTTTTCAATGCGCCGCAGCAAGAAGTCACAGGCTATCCGGCACATTTCTTCGATATGCTGGACGATGGTCGAGATTGGCGGCTCGAAGTACTCGGTGTCCTCGACACCATCGCAGCCAACGAGCGCACATTCGCCTGGAACGTCCACGCCCATGTCCTTCAGTCCGCGGAGCACGCCGATGGCGGTCACGTCATTGCAACAAAACACGCCGTCGGGCAGGCCGCGGCGCTGGGCGTGCTCCTTCATGGCCGCCGGCGCTGCGCGGCGCGTTCCTTCGGGTAGCACCAGGTACTCTGGCTCCATGCCAAGCTGCTGCATGGTTTTCTCATAGGCTTGCATCCGCTGCTCGCTTGGGTGGAAGGAAACGGCTGGGACAACGTAAGCTATGCGGCGGCAGCCCGCTGAGACCAGGTGCTTGCAAGCATCCACGGCGGCGCTGTAAAGGTCCACGGCAACACAGTCAAGCTCCACAGCGACCTCTGCCCCCACGCTGACAACTGGCACCTCGCGGCGCCGCTCGCTTGCCAGAAAAGGCCCCAGCAAGTCCAGGCGCTCTACTGCGATGATGCCGCCCACTTCCGCTTCTACCACGCGCATGTCAGCGGCGTATCGCTCGGGGTCTGACTCAGCGCCCTGGGTGATAAGCCCGAAACCAAAGGGATGCAGGTGCTCCTGGACATACTTCATAACCGGGGAGGCGAAGGGGGTAGCCGACGTAAGGCACGGCCAGGCCGATCATGTTACGCCGTCCGGTTACGAGGGCGCGAGCTATGCGGTTGGGACGATAACCCAGGCGCGCCGCTGCCTCGAACACCGCCTTTTTCGTCGCAGCGGAAACGTAAGGGGAGCATCTCCCGTTGAGTACCCGTGAGGCTGTTCCCACGGATACTTTGGCCTGAGCCGCGACATCTTGAAGCGTGACACCCACGTGACTGGCTCCGGTGGTATGGCAAACAGTTGCCGGCAAACGCTTGCATAAGCCCATTACCACTCCCTCCGCTTGTCAAGCCCCGCGGGACGCAAAGCACTGTGTAGTCTTGTCACGGGCTTCTCTTCAGATGGCTGGGGTTCTGTCAAGCGGTCTTAATGGCTCTTCATCCCGGGAAACGCTGTTAACAGCTTTGTGCGATGGGTCCCTTTCCGAAGCTTTTTCGTGCTGCTAACGGTCCGGCGACCATTTCGCGCCAGGTTCACCATACCTCGCCTCGCCACGCCCGTGTGCTTGGGCTTTGTCGCTGTTTCCTTCTCACTTGCCAGTCAAGACTGCGGCGGCCATTGGCGGGACGTAAAGGGTTCCGTCGGGCAGGAAACTGGCAGGCTTGGTGCTGCCAGCGATGCGCAGCCTGGAAGCACCCACTCCTGGCACCCGGATGCGCACGCGCGCAGGTGAAACAGCGTCGAAATTGAGCACAAACAGGGCGGTTCGCCCTCCATGTCGGCGCGCCACGACCAGGACCGTTTCGGGTGCTTGTACTGCTGCCGCGGGAAGCTCGATTCGTTGTCCTTCGACAAGCCACGGCTCGATTTGCGCCACCAGCCGTGTGGCAGCGGCCAGAGCGTTGTTGAAACGGCCGTCAAAACCCCGGTAGGACCAGAATTCTATTCCGCGATAGCCGATGGCCAGATGCTGGAGCACCTGCAGGGCAATCAAGTCTGGCTCATAGTAATTGTAGGCATCCAGGCGCATGTAGCCAGCCGAGAGCATGGCCCATATTGGCGTGCCGGAGTCGGCCACTTCGCGCAGCCAGGCCTCGGAGTCGGACTGCACAGTCGTGCGACTGGCCAGAGGTGAGTTGCAGTAGCGGAAAAACATTCCGCCGGCGAGGTATGGCAGCACGGCTTTCCAGCGGAATCTTCCTTCGGCCGGGTAGGACGGCGTGGGCCCGCCGCTATTGAGGTACAGGCCGCAGCCGGGCCGCTCCCTGGCGAGCCACTCGGAGAACTTGCGGACCAGTCTTTCATTTTGCCCTGCCGCGAAGTCTATCCACCTGGCGCTCAGAGCGGCGTTCCCGCGCAGCACGTCAAAACTCAGCGGCAGGGACGGATCGGCGCCTGCAAATTCGCGAAAGGCTTTCATGCAGCGCTGGCAGAAACACGCGCGCCACGGCGATGGGCCTTCCAGGTTCCAGTTCCAGCCCAACGGTGTGCCCCTGTCGCTGCCTATGTTGTTCTGCCATGCTTCCTCGAAGGCAGGACTTTCCTCGGCAAGGAGCACTTCGGGACAGATAGCGGCCAGGGTTCCTTCGACTTCAGGACGCCCCAGGGCATTTACGGCGAGGTCTTCGGGATGGGCCGCGGCATACCTGGGCGCCCACCAGTACCAGAAAAAGCTCCGCATGGTGCTGATTCCGTACTGGCGAGCCAAGGCGTCGAAGTCGGGGTCGTTTACTCCTTCCTGCAAGCCATTTACGCCAATGCTGCGATAGTGGGCTAGGAGCTCGCGCCAGCCCCTCCGCGGCACGGCCGGCCCATGAAGCCAGATAAAGACGGGCGTGCGTTGAGGCTGGCGACCGCGCTCCCCCCGCAACATGACTACCGGCGTCACTCGCTCAGGTTCAAGAAGGCTGCCACGTTTGAGCCGCGTGTACATTTGTCCGCGCAGGGGGAGTTTGCTTCCCTTTGGAACGGCGGCCTTGAGCCATAAGACTATCGGTTCCTGCCACAATTCCAGTTTGTCTATGGTCGTAGCCGGCGGGGGAGAAGCCACCTCCACCACGACGCGCTTCATCCTTTGCCCGTTCCGCGTCACCTGCGTGCGGCGAAGGGCCTTAATTTCGGGACAGTTGGAGTAGTCAGCGCGAGATGGAGGGTCGAGCATTTCTAACCATTCGGGGAACTCGATGATTGCCTCATATCCCTCCGGTCCGCCCTCGGAGCACGCAGCCAGCATCCACAGGTGTGTCAACTGCCCATCGGCTACGTACAGTATCCCGTCATACACCTCGGTGGGCCAAAGAGCGCTGGCCAGAGGACTGGTACCTGGAAAAAGGTTTCGCACGACCGTCTCGATGGGCCGTACAGAGTCAGCGGTAAGCCTGACATGAAGTCGCAAGGGGCCCGAGGGCAGGTCGCCGGGCAGAGAAAGTCGTGTCACGCCTGGGGCTTTTACGGGCTGTGCCAGTGTCCTTCCGTGCGGCAGGGCAGCCTCCAGTTTCGCCCCGGCCGGAATGGCCTTGTCGCTCTCAACCTGGGCAGCCAGCAGTGGTGCGCCGTTGCTCCCGAAGGCCAAGGAGACGTGGCGCAGTCGCAGCGTGGGCCGTCCAAAGACTATGCGCCCAAATCGCTCGGGCTCGTGGAAACTGCCGCGGACGGGTGCCCAGCTCGTGGTCTCTGCGTGCGGCCGCTCCTCTCGCGTCACGTTGAAGCCCCAGCAATCGCCGGGTTGGGGAGCTGCAGCCCCGATCATGTGAAAAGGCAAGGCCATCTCTGCTGTCCAGCCTTTTTCCTGCTGCCGGGCAGCGCATTTCCACTGCCGGTGGCGGCCATAGTCGTCCCAGCCCACGCCGAGGGCATTTGCGACTGCGTGAAAGTAGTAGAACCACCGACTGACGGGGTCGGGCTGCACAAATACTTCAACGCAGTCGTCCTGCCATACCGGCCCGGTAGGGTCCCGGTGGGCGATCCTGAGCAGGTCCATTCTGGCCTCATCGCATCTAATAGCCACGTAGAGATTCCTGTCGTCATAGCAGGCTCTTGCGATGGTTTGCTGGCTCGGCGGTGCGGCGGTATAAAGCCTCACTGACAGGAGAGCCGCTTCGGCTGCTTGCCACGCAGGTTCGTCCAGCCGGCCATCAATGACGGGTTTGGCGGGGGCGCTTACGTGCGAGGCGTAAATAAAGGGCGTGCCCGGCGCCTCAGGAGCAGCCTCCTGCGGCGGCTGCTGCTGGGTGGACTCCTGCTTGGTAGCGCCTGCAGCGGCTACCTGCACCGCGTCCACCGCCAGCGCCCCCCAGCATGAGGCTATCTCGATGTGCACAGGCCCAGCCGGCAGTGTGGTTCCTGTGGCAAGTTTAGTCCAAGCTGCGCCGTCGGTGGAGACTTCGGCCCGGCAGTAGCCCTGTCGGCCGCGCCGCTCCAGGACTAGACGCAGGTAATGATGCTGCGTCGTGCTGGTGACGTAGGGCTGCTGTGTTTGCATCCAGTCGCCGCCCAGGGCGACTCTGTATTTTCCCCCGTCGCTGAATTCCGGCCAGGTGATGTGAAAGCCGAAGTATCTGGTGCTCTTTTCCCCCGGGCGCGCCCCTTCCAACAGACCTACCCGGGAGTCATATATAGCCGGCACAGCCCCACCCGGGGGATAGTGGATGCCGGCACGGACTTTGAAAGTCACTGTGAGCGAGCCCTCGGTGCCCTCCGGCGGCAGAAGCCATGTGCACGTGCTCGCGACTCCGCGCCATTTGCCGTTTCCGTAGACGAGAAGATGGCCGTGTTGTTGGGCCACGACGGCCCACTGGTCCAGCGGCGCGATGAGCCTCCAGCGCTCCGGGGCCAGAGCCGGTTTCTCGAAGTCGTCATGGATTTCGACGGGCCAAACGACCGGCGCCGTCTCAGAAACTGCTGCCCAGACGCCTACCACCAAAATGAACGCAACAACTCCGGTAGCGGCGCTGTGGCCGACAAAAAGACGCCACACGTCGAACCACCTCGCTGGCACGCTTTCTGTAATGGGTCAGGCGGCCTGGCCTTAGTCTTTGCCAGAGGCCGCTCGGCCCCGGCATCCTTCAGTCGGGGCTGCTGGGTTCCCACAGTCCATTCATGCTGTTTCGTAGAACGCCTCGAGGGCTGGCGGTGCGGAGCAGTATTTGTGGAAAAGTTCGTCGTAGATGTCTCTCTCGGCGGATGGTTCGACTATTTCCTCGCCGGCGCGGACGGCTTCCTGTGCCTCGGCTATCGAGGAGTAAATGCCTGCTCCGACTAGGGCAAAAAGGGCTGCGCCTACGACAGTGGCTTCTTTTTGTGCGGTCACGACAACCGGTAGACCCGTCACGTCTGCCCGGATACGATTCCAGAAAACGTTCTTGGAGCCGCCGCCGACAACCCGGATAGCTTTGATTTCGTACCCCGTGGCCTGGGAGAGGATGCTCAGGGCCTGCCGGAGCTGGAAGCTAAGGCCTTCAAGGGCGGCGCGAATGAGATGGCCGCGAGTCGTGGCCAGCTCCAGCCCCAGAATAGTGCCGCGGGTGCCGTATTTTTTGGTGGGGCCGGCCGAGGGGACGAAGCTCGGCAAGAATATCACGCCGTCGGCTCCGGGGGAGACTTTTGCGGCCTCGGCCGCCTCGATTTGAAACCGGTCCTCGCGGCCAGCCAGGTCGGTAAAAGCCAGGTCCC